>JAEDNZ010000164.1 GCA_016302215.1 Muribaculaceae bacterium | reverse complement strand
GGCAAAGTCGTTTTCGTCATTCGCAAAGATTTTGAGCAAGACTTCCGCGACAAGGTGCTCTCAAAATATGAAGGCCACATCCCCGTGGAGGTGGTGTTCCAATCCACTGACAAGCTCCCCGAGGGCTACACTTGCCCCGCCGAGCGCACCAAGCCTTGGGGCACAAACCACGCCGTGCTCATGGGTCGCGAAGTCATCAACGAGCCTTTTGCCGTGCTCAACGCCGACGACTTTTATGGCCGCAACGCCTTTGAGGTGATAGCTAAAGAGCTCTCGCGCGAGCACACACGCAAGGGCGACTACTGCATGGTAGGCTTCCGCGTGGGCAACACTATGACCGAAAACGGCTCTGTGTCGCGCGGCGTGTGTGAGAACACTGACGGCCTGCTGACTTCAGTAGTGGAGCGCACCGCCATCAGCTACGATGCCGACGGAAAAATCGTGTTTACCGACGAAAACGGCGCCGTGCAGACACTCGACCCCGCTACCCCCGTGTCAATGAACCTCTGGGGATTTACGCCCGACTACTTTGACTACTCTGACCGCGAGTTCCGTCGCTTCCTTGACGCTCACATCGCCGAGCCCAAGTCAGAATTTTATATCCCCACCTGCATCGACACCCTCATCCACAGCGGCGAGGCCACCGTTAAGGTGCTCGACACCGATTCGCGCTGGTTTGGCGTCACTTACAGCGAAGACCGCCCCGCCGTGGTTGCCAAATTCGCTCAGCTCCACGCTGACGGCGTATATCCCGAGAAGCTATTCTAAGCCCGGCTCTAAGGCTTAGCACCATCACATAGTCCGCGCCCTTCTTAGCGAGAGGCGCGGACTTTATTATTAGTCTAATTGGCCTGATTGGCCTAATTTGGTGGTAGGTGGCGGGTGACATTTGGCTTTGTGGCGAAAAATTACTAATTTTGTAGCTTAACAAATCAACCCTAAAAATAATACCATAAAGTTATGCAACAAGCTTTGTTTTGGATTGTGCCTGCCGCCTCGATAGTGGCGCTGCTGTTGGCGTGGTATTTCTATCGCCAGATGCTGCGCGAGAGCGAAGGCACCGACACTATGCAGAAAATTGCCCGGTATGTGCGCCAAGGGGCAATGTCGTACTTGCGCCAGCAGTACAAGGTAGTGGGGCTCGTATTTCTGGGCCTGGTGATATTATTCTCAGTGATGGCCTACGGCTTCAGCCTGCAAAATCCGTGGGTGCCCGTGGCTTTCCTTACCGGTGGCTTCTTCTCGGGTCTCTCGGGCTTTTTGGGCATGAAGACGGCGACCTATGCCTCGGCACGCACCGCTAATGCCGCTCGCCGCTCGCTCAACGGAGGCTTGCGTGTGGCATTCCGCAGCGGCGCCGTGATGGGCCTGGTGGTGGTGGGCCTCGGCTTGCTCGACATCTCTTTCTGGTATATTCTGCTCAATCACTGCATAGACCTGGCGCCGGGCGAAGCTCCCACCGCCAAGCTGTGTATGATTACCACCACGATGCTCACCTTCGGTATGGGCGCATCCACGCAGGCTCTCTTTGCTCGTGTGGGTGGCGGCATCTACACCAAGGCTGCCGATGTGGGCGCTGACTTGGTGGGTAAGGTGGAGGCCGGCATCCCCGAAGATGACCCGCGCAACCCCGCCACCATCGCCGACAATGTGGGCGACAATGTGGGCGACGTGGCCGGTATGGGCGCTGACCTGTATGAGTCATACTGCGGCTCCATCCTTGCCACGGCAGCGCTCGGCGCCGCCGCGTATATCTCATCGGGCGATGTGGATATGCAGTTTAAGGCCGTGGTAGCGCCTATGCTCATCGCCGCCGTGGGCATCTTGCTCTCGATAGTGGGCATCTTTGCCGTGCGCACCAAGGAGAATGCCACGATGCGCAACCTGCTGGGGTCGCTGTCGCTGGGCACCAACCTCAGCTCGGCGCTGATAGTGGGCGCCACATTCCTGATACTATGGCTCTTGGGCCTCAACAATTGGGTGTGGGTGTCAATGTCTGTGGTCGTGGGCCTGCTGGTGGGCATCATCATAGGCCGCTCCACAGAGTATTACACCTCGCAATCATATAAGCCCACTCAGCGGCTGTCAGAGAGCGGCAAGACCGGCCCCGCCACGGTCATCATCTCGGGCGTAGGCCTGGGTATGATATCTACGGCAGTGCCCGTCATCGCCGTGGTGGCCGGCATCATCTTGTCATACTGGTTTGCCTCCGGCTTTGACCTCGCCAACGTGAGCATGGGTCTCTATGGCATAGGCATCGCCGCCGTGGGTATGCTCTCCACCCTGGGCATCACCCTGGCCACTGACGCTTACGGCCCCATCGCCGACAATGCCGGCGGTAATGCCGAGATGAGCGGCCTCGGCGCTGAAGTGCGCAAGCGCACTGATGCCCTCGACTCGCTGGGCAACACCACCGCCGCCACCGGCAAGGGCTTTGCCATCGGCTCTGCCGCGCTCACCGGCCTGGCACTGCTCGCTTCTTATATTGAGGAGATACGCATCGGCATGGCTCGCCTGGGCGAGACGGTGCTCGAGCTGCCCGGCGGGCAGACCGTGGCGCTGCACGATGCCTCGTTCACTGACTTTATGACATACTTTGATGTGACACTGATGAACCCCACGGTGCTCTCAGGCATGTTTATCGGCGCTATGATGGCGTTTCTATTCTGCGGCTTGACGATGAATGCCGTGGGCCGCGCTGCCGCTCACATGGTGGAGGAGGTGCGCCGCCAGTTCCGCGAAATCAAGGGTATCCTCACCGGTCAGGCTGAGCCTGACTATGCACGCTGTGTGCAGATATCCACCAAGGGCGCTCAGCGCGAGATGGTGTTCCCCTCGTTGCTCGCCATAATTGCCCCGATACTCACCGGCATCGTCTTCGGCGTGCCCGGCGTGATAGGCCTCCTCGTGGGTGGCCTCTCGGCCGGCTTTGTGCTCGCTATCTTTATGGCTAATGCCGGCGGCGCCTGGGACAATGCCAAGAAATATGTGGAGGAAGGCAACTTCGGCGGCAAAGGCAGCGAGGTGCATAAGGCCACCGTGGTGGGCGACACCGTGGGCGACCCCTTCAAAGACACCTCCGGCCCCAGCCTCAACATCCTAATCAAGCTGATGTCAATGGTGGCCATCGTGATGGCCGGCCTGACAGTGGCGTGGAGCATTTTCTGATAAGAAACCTAAGCCAATGTTGATACTCTCCCCCCCTGCCGAGACCGCAAGGCTCACGCGGGGGGGAGATTTTTTTAGGTGTGGGGTGTAGCAAATCGCCGGCATCCGCAGTCTAAGGTATAAAAAATGACCAACAACAATCACTGACACAATGCAATCATACCAACAAGAATTTGCGCGCCTCGTCAGAGAGCATAAGAGCACGATATATATGGTGTGCTATATGTTCTCCAACGACGCTGATGAGGTGGCAGATTTATTTCAAGAGGTGCTCATCAAGCTATGGAGCGGCTTTAAGAGCTTTGAGGGGCGCAGCGCCGTCAAGACGTGGGTCTATCGCGTGGCGCTGAACACGTGCATCAGCCTCGACGAGAAGAAGAAGCGCCGCAGCAAGGCTCACGAGCAGCTGGCTATGGATGTTGACATCTTCACAGCCACTGACCGCAACAGCGAGCAAGCGCGCTTGCTGCACAGCCGTATCAATCAGCTGCCGCCGCTTGACCGCGCCTTAGTGCTGCTTTGGCTTGAGGATATCAGCTATGACGAGATAGGCGCCATCGTGGGCATCTCGCCCAAGAATGTGTCGGTGCGCCTCTATCGCATACGTCAGCAGCTTAAGAGCATGTCGTCGCCCGACAATGACTAATACTTAATAAGCATATCACACCACCCCTTACACCTAAAACACCCGAATATGGAAACCAACGACCACAACACCGAGATAGAGCAGATGCGAGCACAGCTCGAGAGCCTGCGTCAAAGCCTTGACCGCCAAGAGATTGTCAACGAGCAGCTGATAGCCAAGTCAATGAAGAGCCGCATGTCGTGGCTCAAGAA
>JAEDNZ010000163.1 GCA_016302215.1 Muribaculaceae bacterium | reverse complement strand
GGCACCGTGGGCCAGCTGCAATTTGAAGTGATACAGTATCGCCTGCTCCACGAATATGGGGCACAATGTCGCTGGGAGCCGATATCGCTATATAAGGCGTGCTGGATAGAGAGCGATGACGCTCAGGCACTGGAGGCCTTCAAAAAACGCAAGCACCAGTTTATGGCCATAGATCGCGATGGCCGTGATGTGTTCTTAGCTGACTCCGGCTATGTGCTCTCCATGGCGCAGAGCGACTTCCCTGCCATACGTTTTCACACCACGAGCGAATTTTAAGTCACGAATTATTCACAATCACCCAAAAAGATATCTACTATGCAACTTACAGAGTTGACCGCTGTGTCGCCCATAGATGGCCGTTATCGCAGCAAGGCACAGGCTCTTGACGCCTACTTCTCGGAATATGCCCTCATCCGTTATCGTGTGCGTGTTGAGGTGGAGTATTTCATCGCCCTCTGCGAGCTGGGCCTGCCGCAACTCGCAGCCATCACGCCCGCCACGCGCGAGAGCTTGCGCGACATCTACCGTCAATTCTCGCTCGATGATGCTCAGCGCGTCAAAGACATAGAGTCAGTGACCAACCACGATGTCAAAGCCGTGGAGTATTTCCTCAAGGAGCAGTTTGACGCCCGTGAGTTGCAGCCATACAAAGAATTTATACACTTCGGCCTGACATCGCAGGATATCAACAACACCTCAGTGCCGATGTCGGTGGCTGAGGCCGTGCGCGACGTGTATCGCCCACACCTGGTGGAGGTGATAGAGACGCTGGAGTCACAAGCTACAGAGTGGGCCGACATACCCATGCTGGCCAAGACCCACGGCCAGCCGGCATCACCCACGCGCCTGGGCAAGGAAATAGCAGTCTTTGCATATCGCCTGCGCGAGCAGCTCGCCGCTCTCGATGCCGTAAAAATCAGCGGCAAGTTTGGTGGCGCCACCGGCAATTTCAATGCTCATCGTGCCGCCTTCCCCGCCATCGATTGGCGTGAGTTTGCCGCAACATTCCTTCGTGACAAGTTAGGCATAGAGCGCGAGCGCCTCACCACGCAGATTTCCAACTATGACAATCTCGCCGCCCTGTTTGACGCCATGCGCCGCATCAACACCATCATCCTCGACCTCGACAGAGATATGTGGATGTATATCTCAATGAACTATTTCAAGCAGCGCATCAAGGCCGGCGAGGTAGGCTCCTCGGCCATGCCTCACAAGGTCAACCCCATTGACTTTGAGAACTCGGAGGGCAATATGGGCATCTCCAATGCCATACTCTCGCATCTGGCCTCCAAGCTGCCCGTATCGCGCTTGCAACGCGACCTCACCGACTCCACCGTGCTGCGCAACGTGGGCGTGCCCATGGCTCACTCGCTGATAGCGCTGTCGAGCACCCTCAAGGGCTTGGGCAAGCTGCTGCTCAACCGCTCTGCCATCGATGCCGACTTAGTAGATGCATGGAACGTGGTGGCCGAAGGTATCCAGACCATACTGCGCCGCGAAGGCTACCCCAAGCCCTACGAGACGCTCAAAGAGCTGACGCGCGTCAACACCACCATCACCGCCGAGAGCATCGCTGCATTTATTGACACTCTCAACGTCAGCGATGCCGTACGCGCCGAGCTCCATGCGCTGACGCCTTCCACCTATACCGGTTATTGACAATCGCTGCGGTGAGCATCTATGGCTAAGACTCGCCATCATAAACGCAAGCTGCGCACCGGGCGCGTGGCCGTGGTCGCGATTGCCGTGACAGTGGCGGCGCTGTGTGCCGTCGTGGCCTACAATGCCCTGAGCACTTGCGCTACACCATGCCGCATCTACATACCGCGAGCATCAACAGCCGAAGCCGTCAAGGACACTCTATGCTCCAACTTGGGCGAGAGCTACGGCGCCGCCGTGTATCGCCTGTGGCGGTGGCAGGGCGGTGAAGCGCAGGTTGCCGTAGGCTCGTATGAGGTGACGGCGAGCGAGTCAGCCTTGCGCTTAAGTCGCCGGCTCAAGACCGGGCGACAGACGCCGCTGCGCTTCACCTTCAATAATGTGCGCACCATCGGTGAGTTGGCCGACATCGTTGACTGCAAGCTGATGTGCGGCAAAGCTGATTTCATCGCTGCGTGCGACAGCCTGCTGCCCGCCGCCGGCTTTAGCTCGCGCGAGCAATATCCGGCAGCCTTCGTGCCCGACACTTACGAGCTTTACTGGACGGCATCGGCAAGCACCGTGGTGAGCAAACTCCTTGCGGCACGCAACGCCTTTTGGAACGATGAGCGCCGAGCACAAGCCTCATCGATGGGCCTGACACCGGTGCAGGTGGTAACTATTGCATCAATAGTAGAGGAAGAGACCGCCTGCAGCGATGAGTACGGCATGATAGGCCGCCTGTATATCAACAGAGTGCGGCGAGGTATGAAATTGCAAGCCGACCCCACGGTGAAATATGCCGTGGGCGATTTCGGCCTGCGACGCATCACCGGTGCCCACCTCAGAGTGCAATCGCCCTACAACACCTATCAGGTGGCAGGGCTGCCGCCGGGACCGATACGCATAGCATCGCCGCGCTCGATAAATGCCGTGCTGACTGCGGCCGAGCACAGCTATCTGTATATGTGCGCAAAAGAAGACTTCTCCGGGCGACACAACTTCGCCTCAGACTATGCCACACACTGCCGCAACGCTGCCGCTTATCAGCGCGCACTTGACCACCGCGGCATCAAATAATCATCCCCCCCGGTATGAATAGCGGTAAGGTGCTTGAGCTGACGTGCTACGAGTCAATACACCGGCCATTGCTACTCGGAGCTATCGCCGGTGAGCTATGCCTGTGCGTGTTTGCCGATATGGAGGGCGTGGCTGAGCGTGTGGCGCGGCAGTATGGCGCCGCTATGCGATGGAATAATACAGCCGTGACCGAGTCTGCCTCGCGCGCCCTCGACGCCTATTTTGCCGGCGATGACACCTCAATGCGCCGTGTGCCGCTGCTGATAGGCGGCAGCGATTTCAGCCGCGCCGTGTATGAGGAGCTAAGACGCATACCTGCGGGAGCGACGGCAACGTATGGCGCCGTGGCTCAGCGCATAGGGCGGCCGGGTGCTGCGCGTGCCGTGGGCGCTGCGTGTGGTGCCAACCCACTGCTGCTGTTTGTGCCCTGCCACCGTGTAGTGGCCGTCAACGGCTTCGGCGGATACGCCGGCGGCATAGTGCGCAAGACAGCGCTGATGCGCCACGAGAGCCTCCATTTTCAGAAATGCAAGTAGAAGTCGGCCGTGAGGCGCCGATATTCATTAGTGTATGTATTGTCAGTATGGCGCAAGGTCAGCGTCTCGCTGACGATAGGCCCGTCGGTGCGAGAAAATTGCCATAAGATGCGAGCCGGAGGCCTGCCCTCACGTGTGGTGACGGTGCATAGGCGGCGTATCTTCAGCCGTGCAAGCTCTGCCGTCATAGTGATATCATCGCGGCAGTCGGCCGGAGTGACAATGGCGAGAGAGCCCTCCGGCGTCAGAGCCTTGGCGGCAAAGCCTATCAGCGCAGCGTATGACAGCTGAGTCTGATGTCGCGCTCGCGCCCGCGATGCATTCGGGGCCACAAGTCCGCCGCTGAAGAATGGCGGATTTGACACAATGAGATGGAGTGATGCCGCCGGACACGCTGCTGCATAGTCGGCAAAGTCGCTGTTCTCGACACTTATACGCGATGCAAAAGTCGGCACGGCGGCAATATTGGCTTGCGCACACCTACAAGCGTCAGGGTCAATCTCTACTGCGGTGATTTCAGCCTGAGGGTAACGCTGAGCTATCATCATAGCGATAAGCCCCGAGCCGGCACCGATGTCGGCGCATCGCAACGGCGACTGCTCGGACACCACGTGCGCATCAGCCCACGCGCCGAGGAGCACCCCGTCAGTGCCTATTTTCATAGCGCACGCCTCATCATTGATGTCGAATTGCTTGAAATGAAACATAGCAGTAAATCTTGCCGACAAAGGTAAGCAATAAAATCGACATTTCCGCGCC
>JAEDNZ010000162.1 GCA_016302215.1 Muribaculaceae bacterium | reverse complement strand
GGGGGTCAGTCGCGGTCAAAGCACCGGGCTATGGAGATACCTACACCCTTGAATAGCAGCGCTATGGGTGTGACCACGGGGATGAAGCGCGACTTATGGCGCGTGGCAAAGACTTTGAGCTTGGCGTGGTGACACTCCACGGTGATATCGGCGCCCATCTGCACGGGGTCGCCGTCGATGTGTGCCGGCCCGGGCTTGGAGCGGTGTATCACAGCCTGCGACACGCCCAGCGTCTCTACCAAGGCGTTGCTGCCGATAAATCCGGCAAGCATATCTATGCCCACCATGGCTCGCGTGAGGGCGTTGCCGGGGCGCACGATGGTGATGTCGAGGATGCCGTCGCGTATTGAAGCGTCGGGGGCAATGAAGGCATTGTTGCCATACTGCGAGGCGTTGCAGCACACCACCAGGAAGGCCTTCTGCGTGATGACGCGGCCGGCCACCTCGATGGTGTATTCGTCGGGCTTATAGTGAAAATACTCGTTGAGGGTGCTCTTGAGATAGGTGACGAGGCCGCGCTGACCCTGGCGGGCAAAGCGGTCGCTGACGGCAGCGTCAAAGCCCACGCCGAAGGTGCAGAAGAAAGGCACTCCGTTGGCGGTGCCGTAGTCACAGGCCACGATATTGTCTTCCTTAATGACCTTGAGCGAGCGGTGCAAATCTACCGGTATGCCTATGTGACGCGCGAGGCCGTTGCCCGAGCCCATAGGCACGATGCCGATGGCCGTGTCAGTGCCCACCAGCGATGAGGCTATCTCGTTGATGGTGCCATCGCCGCCACAGGCCAGCACGCCGTAGTCGCCGCGTGCGGCAGCCTCGGCGGCTAACTCGCGGGCATGGCCGGCACGCTCGGTGAAGACCGTGCGCACGGCGTAACCGGCCTCGGCGAGCTTGCGCTCGATATAGCGGTCGGCTCCGCGCTTTGACACAGTGCCCGAGATGGGGTTAATGATGAGGGTAAGATTGCGGTTGGCACTCATAACGCTGCAAAGTTAGTGATTTTGACACAATTATGCAAGCCCGCCCACCGCCCCGCGGCAAGATGGGAGGGAGGGGCAATTTTTTTTGGAGCTAACGATAGTATTGCTTAATTTTGCAGGTGTATCACCAAAACCTTAAAATTATGAAATCAAAACTATTGTTTATGGCAATGGGCGTTGTGGCGGCGATGAGCGCCGGCGCCTCGTGTAAGCAGGCCTCCGGCAGCGGCGGCGGCGACACGGCGGCCGACACCGTAGCTGAGGCGAGCGCAGTGCCGGGCTATGAGCGCTCCTATCGGGCACTGCTGAGCGAAGCAAAGCAGTGTATCGGCTCCGGCGCTGAAGGCTCGGCCGCCGTCGAGGGCATCGTCAGCGCCGCCGCCGGCAAAACGCCCGAGGAGGCGCTTCAGGCGCTGGGCTATGCCATCACCGACGTCAGCGGCGACAGCATACCCGAACTGATTATCGGCGCGGTGGCGAAAAATCCGCACACCGCGGTGGTCGGCAATGAGCTGTATGCCGTCTATGCCTATGCCGATGGGCGGGCGCGCCTCATCTTGAGCGGCAACGCCCGCAACCCGTACTATATGCGCCAATACGGCGACTTTATCCACGAGGGGTCAGAAGGCGCCGGCTGCAGCTTCTTTGGCATATATATGCTTGACAGCACCGCCACTCAAGTCACGTGCATTGACTTCTCGTTTACGAGCTATGAAGCCGATGGAGTGACACAAGCGGTGTATTTCAACGAGAGCAGCGTGTGTGACGTAGCGGCATCGACGAGGTCAGGCCTCACCGTTGACGAGTACTGGAATATGGTCAGCGAGCAAGAAGGGATCACCCAATTGGTAGAGCTTACACCACTTGCTGATTTTAAATAACGCCCCCGCCCCCCGGCCTCGGCTAATTGCCGGAGGCCGGGCGCTCAGGGTCGGCAGGGTCGGTGCTGCGGCTGCCGGCCTCGTAGCGATAGTGGTATCGCATGCCGAAGACGGCACCGGCAAAGGTGAGGATTTCGCCGAATGCCACGAGCACGGAGTTGTGAATCTCGCCGGGTGGCGGCACACAGAATGCGGCGATGAGCAGTCCGCAGCCCACGATGATGAGTATCAGGGCAGCGAGGAGCTGTATGGCCGGTCGCTGAGGTGATTGGTGTGATGACATAGTGTGTGTTTCCTTAATGTGAATAATTGGTGATTAGCTGAGGCGGCGGCGCAGCCTGACAGCCACATATACAATGACGATGGCGCCCAGGGCGTAAGCGGTGAGGGCAACGGCACGGCGCAGCGGAGTCCACGGCGAGGCTTGCGCCACGGTGACGGTGCGCGTGACGGTGACCGTGTCAGTGAGTATGCGCTCCACGGTGTCGTGGACGATTACGCTGCGATAGCGCCATGCCACGGCTCGCTCGCGCACGGTGTCGCCGCGCTGCACCACGGTGAGGGTGTCGCGACAGATGAGGGTGTCGCGCAGGGCGTTGTGGCTCATCAGGGCCTCAGTGTGGGCGGCAGACGATGTGGTGCTGTCAGCCACGGTGTGGCGGCAGCAGCCGGCGGCGCAGAGCGCAGCGGCGAGCGTAAGGACAATGACGTGGCGCATCATAGCTTTAGTATCATGCGCCGGTGGCGCGGTGAGTAGCTGACGTGAATCCAAGTGCCGTTGTGCTCGTCGATGAGCTGGTCGTAGGGCAGGCGCATGTCTATGATGCACTGCATGAGGCGGCGGTTGAGGGCGGGCGAGCCGGCGGTGATGTCGGCAGCCTCGCCTCGCAGGTGCTGTGAGTGCGGAGCTCCGCCCACGGCCTCGTTGAGCTCGGGCGAGCGGTAGCCCGAGTTGATGATGATGGGTCTGCCCCAGCTGCGGCGCAGGGGGTCGAGAATGTTGGCTATCAGAGCATTGATGGCATCGCGCGCGGCGGCGGGCGGCGTGTTGTCGATGCCGCGGCGCTCGGCAGTGGCAGAGCGCGTAAATTCGTGCATGGTGAAGTAGGGTGACATGATTGGTTGATGTGTGTTTGGTTTGTGTGTGTTGGTTGATGTGTGTTGGTTGGTGTGTGTTAATATTCCCTTTTAATTAACCTGGTGCAAAGTTACGCACACAATGAGGCAAAAAATAGGACAAATGGAGCCAAGGGCGGCCATTTGTCCTATTTTTAACATTTATAAAGAAAAACGTGGGGCAGTGGTCAGCGGCGGCGCACCACGGCTCTGACAGCCGGCGGCGCCAACAGCAGCGCCACGAGGCAGCCGGCCCAGTCGGCCAAGAGGTCATAGAGCTCGGCGCCGCGGCAGTCGGTGAAAGTGGCCTGTGCTATCTCATCGAAGATGCTGAACACCGCCACGGCGGCGGCGATGCGGGCCATGCGGCCGAGTGTGAGGCCATGGCGGCGCGTGTCGGCACGGTAGTAGTCAAAGGCGATGGCGCCGGCAAATCCTCCCATCATGATGAAGTGGATAATCTTATCAATATGCGGTATCAGCGGCAGCTCATCGGCGCCGATGGGGTCAGACGACAGCGTGGCGTAGATAATCACGGCGAGGCACAGCCCCGATGGCCAGTATCGGCGCAAGAAAGTGAATAGCCGCGTCATCAAAAGAGCTTTTTAGGCTTAGTGGCTTGAAAATCCTTGAGATAGGTGGGCACGCAGTAGGCGGTGTCGAGGAAGCGTCGGGCGGCATAGTCGCGCTCGGCGAGGGCTATCATATCCACGGCGAGAGGCACCACGTCGGGCACAAACACGGCGTTGGGGGCTGTGATTACGCTCTTGGCCTTGTCGCTGCCGTCGCCGAAGAAGAGCACGGGGGCGCCCGTGGCGAGCACCGCGGCATAGCTGTCGGTGTCGAGCACCAGCGGCTGCGGCTGCATCAGCGGCTGCAAGGCAAAGTCATAGGCGGCGGTATATACCTCCATGCGTCGCGCGTCAATCATCGGCACGAAGACTGACTGCGGGTCAATGTCGAGCGTTGAGAACATCACCCTGGTGGCCATCAGCTCGAGGGTGCTGACGCCGATGATGGGGATATCGAGCGCCAGCGCCAGGCCCTT
>JAEDNZ010000161.1 GCA_016302215.1 Muribaculaceae bacterium | reverse complement strand
GCGACATCGACCCCCTGCAGGAATATTACCGCAATGTGGGTGAGAAGCTCGACGCCAACGTCTATGCTCGCGCTAATGTGGACATATACGGCGGCCTCTCGGCCTACGGCGACTTGCAGTATCGCTACATACACTACACCATCGATGGCGTCAGCGACAACTTTGACTGGAACACTATGTCACCGGCAGCCCTTGCCATCAACGAGACATATAACTTCTTCAACCCCAAAGTGGGTCTCAACTGGCAGCGTGGAGGCCATCGCGCCTATGCCTCGTGGAGCGTGGCTCACAAGGAGCCCGTGCGCGACAACTTCACCGATGGCGACCCCAATCACATACCCTCGGCCGAGCGCCTCTTTGACTATGAGCTGGGCTACACCTTCGCTCACAAAATTTTCAGCGTAGGTGCTAACCTCTACTACATGGACTACAAGGACCAGCTCGTGGTCACCGGTCAGCTCTCTGACACCGGCAACCCCCTGAGCGTCAACGTGCCCGATAGCTATCGCATGGGCGTGGAGCTGCAAGCCGCTGTGCGCCCCCTCAGCTGGTTTGACTGGCAGATCAATGCCACCCTCTCGCGCAACCGTATCAAAAACTTTGTGGAGTATATCTACGAAGACGAGTGGAAAAACCCCATCACCTTTGAGCGCGGCGACACCCCCATCGCTTTCTCGCCCAACTTTACCCTCAACAACGCCTTCAACTTTAAGTGGCGCGGCCTTGACGCTCAGCTGACCACACGCTATGTGTCAAAACAGTATATGAACAATGCGGGCACCGAAGACACAGTCCTCGACGCCTACTGCGTCAGCGACCTCCATCTGGGCTACACCTTCACCCGCCTCGCCGGCATCAAGAGCCTGCGCCTGGGCCTGTCAATCTACAACATCTTCAGCGAGAAGTATTGCAACAACGGATATGCCGGTGCCGGTTACTATGTAGATGGCGACACCGGAGAGAAGGTGATTTATCGCTATGCCGGATATGCAGCCCAGGCTCCGACCAATGTCATGGGCACCATTACCCTGAAGTTCTGATGCTCGACATTGACTTTGACAAAGTATTAGAAATTTTTGGCCTCATCGTAGGGCTGGTGTATCTGTACTACGAGTGGAAGGCCAACCCACGAGTGTGGATTGCCGGTATCATCATGCCGGCAATCTCGCTCTTTATATACTTCAGCAAGGGCTTGTATGCTGACTTTGCCATGAACGTCTATTACTTCCTCATGGCTATTTACGGCTACATAGCGTGGACCATGGGCTTCAGCCGCAAGCGCAGCGCTAAGGCCGAGCGCCCCATCACACATGTGCCGCTAATGGTGTATCCCGTCATCATCATCGCTCTGGGAGCACTGTGGTGGCTCATAGCGGCCGGCTTGATTTACGGCACTAACAGCAACGTGCCCGTGGCCGATGCCTTCACCACGGCTGCCAGCATTGTGGCCACATGGATGCTCGCCCGCAAGTATGCCGAGCAGTGGCTCGTGTGGCTCGCCGTTGACGCCGTGTGTGTGCCGCTGTACATCTACAAGGGTATCTACTTCTACGCCTCGCTCTATGCGCTCTACACAGTGATAGCCTTCTTCGGCTATCTCAAATGGCTGCGCCTGATGCGCCTCGCTCGCTAAGCCCGGCTGCCACAGCTCAGGGGACATAAAAAATCTCGCGAAATGACCTTCGCGAGATTTTTTGTGTGTATGGTTAGCGCCGTGTGTGGGGCTTAATACTCGTCCCAGCTGCGTATCTCGATGCTGTCAAGAGGCAGGGTGGTGAATGCCCTGATGAATGCAGAGGCCAGGCGAGCATTGGTCAGTAGCGGTATGTTGAGGTCTATGGCCGCGCGGCGTATCTTGTAGCCGTTGCTCAGCTCGGCTGATGTCAGGTTCTTGGGTATGTTGACCACCAGGTCTATCTCGTGGCTGTGGAGCAGCTCGAGAGCCTGGGGCTGCATATCCACCTGAGAGGGCCAATACACGCGCACGGCGGGGATGCCGTTTTCGCTGAGGAACTGGTGCGTGCCGCCGGTGGCGTAAATCTTGTAGCCCTTGTCGTGCAGCTCGATGGCGGCATCGAGCATGTCGGCCTTTTGCTTCGGCGAGCCGGTGCTCAGCAGCACGCCCTTGGAGGGTATGCGCTGGCCCACGGCCAGGAGCGACTTGAGCAGCGCCTCTGACGTGTTTTCGCCGATGCAGCCCACCTCGCCCGTCGAGGCCATATCTACGCCCAGCACGGGGTCGGCGCCCTGTAGGCGCGAGAAGGAGAATTGTGAGGCCTTGATGCCCACATAGTCCAGGTCAAAGGCATTCTTGTGGGGCTTCTCTACGGGCAGGCCGAGCATCACGCGTGTGGCCAGGTCGATGAAGTTGATTTTCAGCACCTTTGACACGAAGGGGAAGCTGCGCGAGGCGCGCAGGTTGCACTCGATGACCTTGATATCGTTGTCCTTGGCCAGGTATTGTATGTTGAACGGGCCTGAGATGTTGAGGGCGCGTGCTATCTGCGATGACACCTTCTTGATGCGGCGCATCGTCTCTACGTAGAGCTTCTGCGGCGGGAACTGGATGGTGGCGTCGCCCGAGTGCACGCCGGCAAACTCTATGTGCTCCGAGATGGCGTATGCCACTATTTCGCCGCCGTTGGCCACGGCGTCCATCTCTATCTCTTTGGCGTTTTGGATAAACTCGGTCACCACCACGGGGTGCTGCTTGGAGACGTTGGCGGCCAGGCGCAGGAAGCGCACCAGCTCGTCGTCGTTAGAGCATACGTTCATAGCGGCGCCCGAGAGCACATAGCTGGGGCGCACCAGCACCGGGAAGCCTACCTCGCTGACAAATTCATGGATGTCGTCCATGCTCGTGAGCTCGCGCCAGCGCGGCTGGTCGATGCCCAGGCGGTCAAGCATGGCTGAGAATTTGTGGCGGTCTTCGGCATTGTCGATGCTCGAGGCCGTGGTGCCCAAGATGTTGATGCCTTCGCGGTCGAGGCGAGTGGCCAGGTTGTTGGGTATCTGTCCGCCCACTGAGAGGATGGTGCCGTGGGGCTGCTCCAGGTCGAGGATGTCCATCACGCGCTCAAAGGTGAGCTCGTCAAAGTACAGGCGGTCACACATATCATAGTCTGTTGACACCGTCTCGGGGTTGTAGTTAATCATCACCGAGCGCCAGCCTTGCTGCTTGACGGTGAGTAGCGCGTTGACCGAGCACCAGTCAAACTCTACCGATGAGCCTATGCGGTAAGCTCCCGAGCCGAGCACCACGATGGAGCGGTGGTCGCCAGTGTATTCCACGTCGTTGGTGGTGCCGTTGTAGGTGAGATACAGATAGTTGGTCATCGCCGGATATTCGGCGGCGAGGGTGTCGATCTGCTTGACCACGGGGGTGATGCCCAGACGCTTGCGCAGGGCGCGCACGGCGAGGTTCACCTCTTCGCTCTTGCTGTTCATAGCGCCCTTGACCACGGCGCGCCCCACCTGAAAGTCGCTGAAGCCTTGGCTCTTGGCAGTGCGCAGCAGCTCGGCGGGCAGGTCGTCGAGGCGGTCGTATTGCGAGAGCTCGCTCCAGGTGGATATGATATTGTGCAGCTTGTACAGAAACCAGCGGTCTATGCGTGTGAGCTCGTGGATTTGGTCTATGGTGTAGCCCTCTTGCATGGCTTGCGCTATCACGAAGATGCGCTTGTCAGTGGGGGCGCGCAACGCGCGCTCCACATCGGGCGTCTCCAGCTCTTTGTTGCCCACGAAGCCGTGCATGCCCTGGCCTATCATGCGCAGACCCTTTTGGATAGCCTCCTCAAAGGTGCGCCCTATGGCCATGACTTCGCCCACTGACTTCATTGACGAGCCTATCTCGCGGTTGACGCCGTGAAACTTGCCTAAGTCCCAGCGCGGTATCTTGCACACCACATAGTCCAGCGCCGGCTCAAAGAAGGCCGAGGTGGAGCGTGTAACCGAGTTCTTCAGGTCAAAGAGGCCATAGCCCAGGCCGAGCTTGGCGGCCACGAAGGCCAGAGGATAGCCGGTGGCCTTGG
>JAEDNZ010000160.1 GCA_016302215.1 Muribaculaceae bacterium | reverse complement strand
AAAGTGTCGTTGAATAGGATAGCTTCTTGATTGACGTTGCCCATGAGCGCTCGCAGGTCGTGCACTCGCATCTGCCGTATGTCGATGCCGCCCACGGTGATAGCCCCTTGCTTTACGTCGTAGAAGCGTGGCAGCAAGTCGGCGAGAGTAGATTTGCCGGAGCCTGACTGCCCCACGAGTGCTATAGTGGTGCCGGCGGGTATGTCTATGCTGATGTCGTGGAGCACCTCGTGCTCACCATAGCTGAATGAGACATTTCTGTAGCAGATGTCAGTGGCCGGATGCGCCGGCAGCTCAATGGGGTTGGTCGGGTCAGCGATAGGGTTGTGAGCATTGAGTATCTTATCTACGCGCTCCATTGATGCCAGGCCCTTTTGTATGGCATAGGCAGCTTTTGACAGGTCTTTGGCCGGATTGATGATGCTGTAGAAAATCACCATATAGTAGATGAATGATGCTGCATTCATCGATGAAGCGCCGGAGAGAATGAGGCTGCCTCCAAACCATAGTATTATCGCAATGGCTATTGTGCCCAGCAGCTCGCTCATAGGGTGGGCGAGGGCTTGACGGCGCGCCACCTTGTTGGATAGGTGATAGAATACTTGGTTCTCGCTGTGGAAGCGGTGTTTCACTTTGCTCTCGGCATTGAAGGCCTTGATGATGCGCAACCCGCCGAGCGTCTCCTCAATGTTTGACATCAGCACACCCCATTGGTTTTGGCCCTCGAGCGAGGTGCGTTTGAGCCGCTTGCCCACACGCCCCATGACGATGCCTGCTATCGGCAGCAACACAAAGACAAATAGCGTCAGCTGCCACGAGATGGTGAGCATCATCACCAAGCACACCACTATCATCACGGGGTTTTTAAACATCATGTCGAGGCTGGCCATGATAGAATTTTCTATCTCAGCCACATCGCCGCTCATGCGGGCCATCACATCGCCTTTACGCTCAGAGGTGAAGAAGCCGATAGGGAGGGCCGTGATCTTGTCATAGACATGGTTGCGCAGGTCACGCACTATTCCTGAGCGCATCGGCACCACAAAGTAAGAGCTGAGATAGGCGGTGCCGGTCTTAAGGGCGGTCATTATCACCAGGGCTATCGCCAGCAGCGCCAGCGTGGATGCCGAGCCATAGGTGGCAATGGACTGCTGGGTGTAATAGTAGAAATTGTTGACCACGACGTCTTTGAGCGATGCATCGGCGAGGCTCATGTATTCATAGTGGGCCTCCTTAATCTGAAACAGCATCTCCAGGATAGGGATGATGATTGCAAACGAGAAGAGAGTGAGAAAAGCCGTGAGGATATTAAACAATATGTTGAGCGCCAGATACTTTTTGTATGGCGGCACAAAGCGGCGTAATATCTTGATAAATTCGCGCATGTGAGACTCGTGGTTAAGTGTCAGTGCGCAAAGTTACAAATTATTTTTTAATACTGAGGCATATAGCTGCGTCAGCTTAGATATACGGCAGAGGTCTGACGCCATCCTTGCGAGGCATTGCGCAGGTGTATAGTCACGAGCCCGGCGAGGGTGGCCTTTTGCAGGCGGATGTATGTGATAATGTCGGCCATTGAGGTGAAGCCCGTGGAGTGCACGGTGGCTACTGTGGCGTTGCCGCTGACGGCAGTGGCAAAAATAGTGTCGGTGGCGTGGATAGTGGTCATAACTTTGCGTGTTTTGGGGTTACACTGCAAAGTTAGTGCGCTACATGGGCTATGTTTTTGCCCACTGAAGTGAAATGTGGTTAATTGCCGAAGTGATGGAGGAAAGCGGTGGCCACGTTGACATAGATGATAAGGCCCACTATGTCGTTGGATATCTGGATAAAGGGGCCTGTGGCAAGAGCCGGGTTGATATGCAGCTTCTCCAAGGTCAGGGGCACAACAGTGCCTAATATCGAGGCAAACATCACCACGCAGAATAGCGAGCACGCCACGGCCAAGGTCACGGTGAGCTGAGTGGGAAGCATTATCAGGTTGTACACAAATATCACGGCGGCGAGTATAGAGGCGTTGAGCAGTCCTATGAGCACTTCCTTGCCCAACTGCTTGCCAAATTCGCCAATGTCGAGAGAGCCGTTGGCGAGGCCTTGCACCACGATGGCTGATGCTTGCACACCCACGTTGCCTCCGGTGCCGCCGATGATGGGAATGAAGAGCGCCAGCGCCGTCACCACTTGCAGCTGCGCCTCAAATCCTCCGAGGATGATAGAGGCGAGGATGCCCGATGCGATGCCTATTAGCAGCCACGGTATTCGCGCCTTTGTTTGCGCCAAGATAGAGTCGTCGGCGTCAACGTCAGAAGACAGACCTGATGCCAACTGGTAGTCGCGCTCGCTGGACTCGCGCACCTTGTCCATCACGTCATCTACGGTGATGCGCCCTAACAGGCGACCTATAGAATCGACCACCGGCATAGCCACCAAGTCATACTTCTCGAAGTCAAGCACCACGTCATCAATGGGCGTATCAGCTTTGACGCTCACCGGGTCGGTGTCCATCACATGTTTGATTTTTGAGACAGACGGGTGAGTTATCATCTTTTTTAGGGGGAATATGCCGCGCAGCTTGTAGTCGTTATCGACGACATATACGTAATATATCTCGTCCATATCCTCGGCCTGCATGCGCATCTCCTTGATACATTCGGGCATAGACATATTCTCATTGACCACGATCATCTCCGTGCCCATCAGACCGCCGGCGGTGTCCTCATCATATTTGAGGAGGTCAATGATATCGCCGGCTTGCTCCACGTCGTCGATGTGAGAGAGCACATCGTCACGGTCGTCTTCGTCAAGCTGCTGTATGATATCTACGGCATCGTCAGTGTCGAGGTGGTCAATCTGCTTGGCTATCTCCTCGGCAGGCATAGCATCGAGCAGCTTGCGGCGGTCTTCTTCGTCAAGCTCTATGAGCACATCGGCGGCCTTTTCCTCATCGAGCAATTTGTACAGAAACTCAGCCTCTTGCAGGTCGAGGTCCTGGTATAGCTCGGCTATGTCAGCGGGGTGTAGCTCGGCTAACTCGGCCCGCGCGGTGGCTTCATCATTGTCTTTGATGACAGCGCGGATATGCTCAAGATATTCGGGTGAATACTCTTTCATAGTGCTGAGGCTTTACGAAGGTTGGAGATAATGTTGGTTAACTCTACAAATTGGGCCACTGACAATTGCTCTGGGCGCATGGCCAGGAGGGGGCTGTCAGGGAGCGTTGCCGCCGGAGGTATCAGCCCGCGCGCCGAGTTGCGTATGGTCTTGCGTCGCTGGCCGAAGGTGGTCTTTACCACGGACTTAAACAGCGCCTCGTCGCAGCCGAGGTCAGTGACACCGTTGCGCACGAGCTTCACCACTCCCGACTTGACCTTGGGCGGCGGGTTGAACACGTGCTCGGATACGGTGAAGAGATAGCTCACATCATACCAGGCCTGAAGCAGCACGCTGAGTATGCCTCGCGTCTTGGTGCCTTCTGGCGCTGCGAGGCGCTCGGCCACTTCGCGCTGAAGCATGCCCGAGCAGCAGGGTATCAAGTCGCGATAGTCAAGTATCTTGAAGAAGATTTGAGAGGAGATATTGTAGGGGTAGTTGCCGATGACGCAGAAGTCTGTGGCAAACACCTTGTCGAGGTCCATTTGCAAGAAATCACCCTCTATGATATGGTCGGCGGGCAGCTCGGGCATATATTGGCGCAGATATGCCACAGACTCCTTGTCAATCTCGGCGACAGTGACATCGTGGCCTCGCGACAGCAGGAAGCGTGTGAGCACGCCCATGCCGGGGCCTACCTCCAGCACCGGAGTGCCGCGGCGGTCATCGAGCGTGGCGGCGATGCGGTCCGCTATGCTCAAATCCGTGAGGAAGTGCTGCCCGAGAGCTTTCTTAGGACGAACGTTAGCCATATCAGGTAATTTTCGGCAAAGGTACAAAAAAACGATTAAAAAAACATTCACATCGGGTATTTTCTCGCCCACGCCCCACCTCGGTGTAGATATAACTATTGCCAAAGGTAGCTGCTTTGCCAATGCGCTGACA
>JAEDNZ010000159.1 GCA_016302215.1 Muribaculaceae bacterium | reverse complement strand
CGCACCATCAACCGCGCCATGGAGGCCCACCTCACTGACATCACCGATGCGGGCATACAGCTGCTGTGGCAGACCGGCAAGAACTACACCCCCACTCGCAGCGCTGACGAGATGCCCGCCGGAGCCAAGGTCACCCGGTTTATCTCGGATATGGGCACAGCCTACCGCGCCGCCGACATAGTGGTGTCGCGCGCCGGCGCCGGCACCATCAGCGAGCTGCAGCTGCTGGGCAAAGCCACCATCTTGGTGCCCTCGCCCAACGTGGCCGAAGACCATCAGCGCAAAAACGCCCTCGCTCTGGCTGACCGCAACGCCGCTATCATGATTCTCGACAGCGACGCCGACACCGCCCTCGCCCCGGCAATATTAAAGCTCATCGCTGACAGCGACACCATCGCCACCCTTGAGAGTAACATCAGCGCCATGGCGCTTAACGAGGCCGACGAGAAAATCGTAGATGAAATCGAACGCCTACTATCGCATCATAACAATCACTGACAATGAACCACGACAACAACAACATATACTTTATCGGCGCCGGAGGCATAGGCATGGCCGCCCTCGAGCGATACTACCTCAGCCGCGGCTATCGTGTGGCCGGCTATGACCGCTCGCGCACCCCTCTCACCACTGACCTTGAGCACGAAGGCGTAGCCATAAGCTACGATGATGATGCCGCCACCGTGCCCGAGGCGTTTCGCAACGCCGCCACCACGCAGGTGGTATATACCCCGGCAGTGCCGGCTGACAGCGCCATAATGCAATACTTCAGCAACGGCGGCTTCAAGATGCTCAAGCGCGCTGCCGTCCTGGGCAACATCACCCGCGAGGCCAAGGCGCTATGCTTTGCCGGCACTCACGGCAAGACCACCACATCGGCCATGGCGGCACACATGCTCCACAGCACCCCGGTGGGCTGCAACGCCTTCCTGGGCGGCGTGCTGCTGCGCTACGGCACCAACTTTATGCTCTCGGCCACATCGCCCTTCACCGTGGCAGAGGCTGATGAGTTTGACCGCTCTTTTCATCAGCTCACACCCTACGTCGCTGTCATCACTGCCACTGACCCCGACCACCTCGACATCTACGGCACCGAGGAGGCCTATCTCGAGAGCTTTGCTCACTTCACCGAGCTGATACGCCCCGGCGGCGCCCTCATCGTGCACACCGGGCTCAAGCTGAAGCCGCGCCCCGCCGACGGCGTCACCACCTACACCTACTCGCGCCACGAGGGCGACTTCCATGCCGACAACATACGCGTGGGCGGCGGCACCATTATCTTTGACCTCATATACCCCGGCGGAGTATGCCGCGACATAGAGCTTGGTGTGCCCGTAGATATTAACATTGACAATGCCATCGCCTCGCTCGCCGCTTGCTATGTAGCCGTAGGAGAGCCTATGCTCGCCCAATGCGCCAAGGCCATGGCCACCTATCCCGGTGTGGAGCGCCGCTTTCAGTTCCACCTCAAAGAGACAACGCCTCACGGCCGTGTCATCATCGACGACTATGCTCACCACCCCGACGAGCTGCGCCAGTCGATAGCCTCAGTGCGCGCGCTATATCCCGACCGCAAGCTCACCGCCGTGTTCCAGCCGCACCTCTACACACGCACGCGCGACTTCGCCCCTCAGTTTGCCCAAGCACTCTCGCAGGCTGACGAGGTGATACTCGTGGATTTATACCCGGCGCGCGAGAAGCCCATCCCCGGCATCAGCTCCAAGACCATCTATGACCTGGTCAATGCGCCTCAGAAATCAATGATTTCTAAAGAAGAGTTTGTAGATACGATGAAAAATCGTAACTTTGAAATCTTATTGACGGTAGGAGCCGGCGACTTGAGCTTTGAGGTGCCCAAATTGTGTAGCGCCTTGGGTGTCAGCAAAGCCTGAAGCGCGACATCTCGACACATAAGCTCAGTTTTTAAGACTCCATATCCACCTCTATATACAACCTGATGACCAAGCGAGGCTCTATAATATCATGCGTGCTGACGGTGCTACTCATCGTCTATCTGGTGTTTGCGCTCACCGGCACCGCCACCATGGCGCGTGACGAGCATGTGCCCGGACTGCTCATCAGCGGCGCCGGCAGCGGCGAGCAAGCCTTTGTCACTGATGCCGACATACGGCGCGACTGCGCCGACCTTATCGGCGACGTCAGCCGCAAGCGCCACGCCGATATAGATATCTACGCCATAGAGCGGCGCCTCACGGCCTCTGACCGCATCGAGGCCGCCCAGGTATATTTCCTCAACGACGGCACCCTCGCCATCGATGTGCAGCCTATGGTGCCCGTGGCGCGTGTCTTTGACGACAACAAGTCCTACTATATCAACGCCCAAGGCAAGCACATCTCGGCCGATGCCCGATACCACGTTGATGTGCCCGTAGTCGTAGGCCACTTCAGCAACAAATATCAGCCGCAGAGGCTGCTGCCGCTGCTGAGCTACATCTCTCACGATGACAACGTCAATGCCCTGATATCCACCGTCAAGCAGACCGCCGGCGGCGACATCATCTTAGTGCCATGCATCAGAGGCCACGTCATCAACTTCGGCGACACCGCCGCCACGGCCGACAAGTTTGACCGCCTCGTCACATTCTACCGCGAAGTGATGCCCGTCAAAGGCTGGACCTACTACGACACCATCTCCGTCAAGTGGGGCGGCCGCATCGTTGCCACCCGGCGCAACAAAGAGCTGGAGAATATAGCCCTCAACGCCGTCTTCGAGGACTTTGACGAGTCAGACGACTTTGAGACAATCTCGGCCGGCGAATACAACGACAGCATCAACGCCGCTAACAAAAACCCGCGCCCCACCGGCGCCACCGCAACTACTACCGACTAAACACCACCACCGACATACGCATTTCATAATACAATCACACCACAATGAGACATATAGTAGCCATCGAAATAGGCAGCTCTAAAATCAAAGGAGCCCTCGCATCGGTTGACAGCGACAACACCCTCAGCGTGCTCGCCGTCGAGGAGATGCCGGTTGACGGCATCGTAAGGCACGGGCGCGTGCAAAACGTGCAAGAAGTAGCCAACACCATCAGGCAGATAATACAGCGGCTGGAGCAGGCGCCCGACATCTCGCCCGCCTCGATACGCATGGCTTACATCTCTTACGGCGGCCGCTCGTATCACTCGGTGGCCACATCAGGCTCCCTGAGCATGCCCACCGAGACACAAATCACCGAGCTGTCCATCAAGAGGCTTATTGAGGAGGCGCGTTACAACTTCGCCTCCGGCCACGATGTTGACATCATGGCGCCCAAGCTATACAAGGTAGATAACACTGTCACAGCCAATGTGGTGGGCACTTACGGCAACACCCTCTACGGCGAATTTACCGCGCTGGTGTGCGCCCCCGACAACAAACGCAACATTGACCGCGTCAAGATATCCTCCACCACCGGCCGCGAAATCAAACGCGCCTATGTCTCGCGCATCGTGGCCCTCTGCAATATGCTTATGACCAACGACGACCGACAGCGCGGATGCCTCCTCGCTGACTGCGGCGCCGAGACCACCACGGTGGCTATATACAAAGGCGGCGTGATGCTACACGTGGCCACACTGCCCATCGGCGGCAACAACATCACCATGGACCTCTGCGCCGCCATGAATATGACTCACGGCAACGCCGAGCTCAACAAGCGCTCCAAGGGCGTGGCGATAATTGACCGCGAGGCCGGTGAGACAACTGACAAGTCAGCTCTCGACATCAACGATATCGTGCAGCCTCGCGCCGGTGAAATTGCCGCTAATATCATCAACCAAATCACCACCGCCGGCCTCAAAATCACCGACTTAGGCGCCGGCATTATCATCACCGGCGGCGGCGCTGCGCTCACCAACTTTGACCTCCTCATCAAGAAGCAATGCGGCCTGGAGGTGCGCCATGCCTCAGCCGACCACTCCGACATCGTAATTCGCAACCGCTATATCAAAGCATCTGACCATATCGACGTGATAAGCCTGATGCTTTATGCCGCGCGCAACTTCAGCGACGACTGCCTGGAGACGCCGGC
>JAEDNZ010000158.1 GCA_016302215.1 Muribaculaceae bacterium | reverse complement strand
CTTGGGTTTGTTGGGCTTGCGGCGCTTTTGGGGCTTGCGCGAGGATGGGCGGCGGTTGGTGGGGCGAGAGGCGCGCCGGTCGGGGTTGTACTGCGGAGCTTTGCCGAGGCTGTCTGGCAGGGGTTCTTTTCTGACGGGCTTCTCGAGGAAGCGCTCAATGGCGCCGAATTTGGGCTGGTCGCGTTCGCTGACGAGTGTCACGGCCTTGCCGTCGGCGCCGGCGCGTGCGGTGCGTCCCACGCGGTGCACATAGTCTTCGGCATCGTGAGGCACATCGTAGTTGATGACCATGGCGATGTCGTCGATGTCAATGCCTCGGGCCACGATGTCGGTGGTGACAAGGATGTCCACGCGGCCGGCTTTGAAGGCGAGCATCACCTCGTCGCGCTGCGCTTGCTCCAGGTCAGAGTGCATCTCGCCCACTTTGTACCCGCGGCGCTTGAGGTCGCGCGCGAGGTCTTTGACTTTGAGCTTAGAGGCAGCAAAGACGATTACGCGGTGCGAGTGGACTGTGCGGAATAGGTGGCGCAGGATGTCGGTCTTTTGGTTTTCGTAGCAGATGATGGCCGATTGGTCAATCTTGTCGGCGGGCTTTGAGACGGCGATTTTCACCTCGGCGGGGTCGTGGAGTATGGTCTTGGCGAGCTGCTTGATCTTGGGGGGCATTGTAGCGGAGAACATCAGCGTCTGCCTGTCCTTTGGCAGATAAGAGGCTATTTTGATGATGTCGTCGTAAAAACCCATGTCGAGCATGCGGTCGGCCTCATCGAGGATGAAGAAAGCCACCTTCGAGAGGTCAACATATCCCATTGAGAGGTGAGCGAGGAGACGTCCGGGCGTGGCTATCACCACATCGGCGCCCTCTTTGAGGCCTCGCTGCTGCTGCGAGAATGTCTTGCCGTCGTTGCCGCCGTATATAGCCATAGAGCTGACGGGCATATAATAGGCGAAGCCCTCCATCTGGCGGTCAATCTGTTGGGCCAGCTCGCGCGTGGGCGCCATGACGACGCAGTTGACGGCGTCCTGGGGGTAGTCGCCGTAGGTGATCATGTCAATGATGGGGAGGAGATAAGCCGCGGTCTTTCCGGTGCCGGTCTGAGCCGTGGCTATAAGGTCGCGGCCGTCGAGCACTACCGGTATGGCTTGCTCCTGGATGGGAGTGCACTCAGAGAAGTGCATGGCGTCGAGAGCGTCGAGTATGTCGTAGCTGAGGTCTAAGTCTTCAAATTTCATATTTATAGATTGTATTCAAAGTCGCGGTGATAGATTGGTAGGGTGGGAGAGGTCAGAGGCGGAAGCGGCGGGTGAGGTCGTGGTAGGCATCAATGCGTCTGTCGCGGAGGAAGGGCCACCAGCGGCGCACGGCCTCGCAGCGCTCCATGTCGATGTCCACGATTTGTGAGGCTTCGGCATCGACGGGTGCTTGGTATAAAATCTCGCCCTGCGGCCCGGCAACGAATGAGGAGCCCCAGAATTGTATTCCGCCGGTGACACCAGATGGGTCGGGCTCAAAGCCCACGCGGTTGACGGTGATGACGGGCAGGGCGTTGGCCACGGCGTGTCCGCGCTGCACGGTGATCCACGCTTGTCGCTGCCGCTCCTGCTCGGCGGTGGTGTCGGAGGTCTCGTAGCCAATGGCGGTGGGGTATATTAGGATCTCGGCACCGGCGAGCGCCATGAGTCGAGCTGCTTCGGGGAACCACTGGTCGTAGCATACGAGCACCCCGAGCTTGCCTATTGAGGTGGCGATGGGTGTGAAGCCGAGGTCGCCGGGCGTGAAGTAGAACTTCTCGTAGTATGCCGGGTCGTCGGGGATGTGCATCTTGCGGTATTTGCCGGCGATGGAGCCATCGGAGTCAAAGACCACGGCGGTGTTGTGGTAAAGCCCCGGCGCGCGGCGCTCAAAGAATGAGCACACGATGACCACGCTGTGCTGCCGGGCGAGGGCGGCGTAGGTGTCGGTGACGTCAGATGGTATGGCGATAGCCTCGGCAAAGGTGTCCACGTCTTCGCGCTGGCAGAAGTAGAGGCCGTCGTGGAGCTCTTGGTTGACGATGAGCGAGGCTCCCTCTTTGGCGAGCGCTGCAATCTTTGCGGCGATGCGAGCGCGGTTGTCGGCGGAGGAGGGGCCGTTGTGTTGCTGAATGATGGCAGCTTTTATTATTTGTGGCATAGGTGAGGTGTGATGTCAGGTGTTATGGCAAAATATTCTTTGGGATTTGCATGGTGATGCAGTGGAGCGAGCCGTGCTGCCGCACTAAAGCGCGGCAATCGACGCAGCGTATGGCATAACCGGGGAAGGCGACGGCGAGCCTGTCGGCGGCGATGGCGTCGAGGACGGGCTGGCCGTAGGTGGACATAATCACAGCGCCGTTGATTATCAGGAAGTTAGCGTATGTGGCGGGGAGGCGGTGGCCATCGTCAGGGTCGAGGACGGGCATAGGTAGCGGCAGCTCAATGAGACGGTAAGGTCTGCCGGTGGCCGTGGTGAATGCCTGCAGGTCGCGTTTCATAAGCTGCAATGGGGCGTAGTGAGGGTCGTCGGGGCGGTCGCAGCCAACATACACTATGGTGTCATCGGGGGCAAAGCGTGCGAGAGTGTCGATGTGGGCATCGGTGTCGTCGCCCAGCAGCTCTCCTGCCGTGAGCCACAGCGAGCGGGTGAAGCCCAGCTCGCGCGCGAGGCGGCTGTCGATGTCGGCGCGCGTCATAGGCTCGTTGCGGTTGGTGGAGAGGAGACAGCGCGCCGTGGTGAGGAGTGTGCCTCGGCCGTCGCTCTCTATGGAGCCGCCCTCGAGGACAAAATCATCGATGCGGCGGTGACGGCCGGTGATGATGCCGTCGGCTATCAGCGCGGCGGTGATGTCATTGTCAAGAGCGGCCTCGAATTTGCGGCCCCAGCCGTTGAAGGTGAAGTCGCATATTACTGACGAGCCGTCGGCGTCAATGGCTGTGATAGGGCCGAAATCGCGCGCCCAGGTGTCGTTGGTAGGTATGTTGACAAAGGCGATGCGGCCTTCAGAGGCGAGGCGATGTAGCCGGCGGCGGGCATCGGCGACGTCGGGCCCCACCAAAATCACGGGTGCAAATTCGGCAATGGCTTCGATGACTCGCGCGAAGCAGTCTTGCGCCTCGGCGAGCATATATTGCCAGTCAGTGAGGCGATGCGGCCACGCTAAGAGCACGGCGCCTTGCGGCTCCCATTCGGCGGGTAGCCTCAGCGCAGTATCGGCAGAGGAGGCAGAGGCGCTGGTGTTATTCGTCATAGTCGCTAAGGGTGTCCCAGACGGAGTCTTGCGAGGCGAGGTATTCATCGCAAAAATCTAAAAAACCGCGCTTCTCGCTGCTGCCTACCTGGTGGCACCATTCGCGGTATTTCGCTCTGAGGTCATCGTCATCGCTGATAGCCCGTTTGAACTCAGACTCTGCGATGTCGATGCTACCTGATTGCTTAATGACGCTAATGAAATAATCAGTAAGGTCTTCCATCGTGGTTTTAACTATGTGAATAATAGTCCAAAATTACAACTAATGGGATATAAACGCAAATATGAGATGTTAAATTTTAGTAAAGCCCCCCAAAAAAAGAGTCGTGTCGTGTGAGGGGGCTGAGGGGACCGGCCACGTTGATAATAACACTACATAACACTACTTTTAAGTTTAAAATTTGCGGCAAAGAAATATTTGTTGTAACTTTGCGAATAAAACAATTGAAGCTATGATACGTTCAATACCAAATCCCCCGATGGATCGAGAAGATGTCGCTCGTTTCCGTCACAACTTGGAGCAACACCTCCGAGGTGGGGATAGTGCAGAAGAACGACATCGCATTGAAGAGCGCAAGGCTCGGACAGAAGCAATTACCAAACGCATAACGGCCAACTGTGGTGGCAAAAACCCGATACTCGGATACTGACCTCCAGATAAGACTTATGACTGACGCAGACTATGAAAATATGTCTGCGTTTTCGTGTGGGGTCAAGTGTCTTGATGACTTCTTTCGATACGAAGTCAAAGAATGTGTGGAGCGCAAATATCTTTCGGC
>JAEDNZ010000157.1 GCA_016302215.1 Muribaculaceae bacterium | reverse complement strand
GGCTCGGTCAACCTGATGCTGGCCGGCATGCTCATAGCCTTCGGCACATCTATGAAGCTGCCTCTGTCCACCACATTTGTCACCTTTATGGTGGCGATGGGCACCTCGCTCGCTGACCGAGCATGGGGCAGAGAGAGCGCCGTATTTCGCATCACCGGCGTCATCTCAGTCATCGGAGGATGGTTTATCACGGCCGGCGTGGCTTTCATCGGCGCCGCTATCGTGGCCTCGCTCATGCACCTGGGCGGCAACATCGTGATATTCATCGCCGCATCGCTCGCAATAATAATACTCATCAGGAGCAACCGCCAATTTAAGAAGAAAAATGCCGAAAACAAGGACGACTGCCTCTTCCAGTCTATCATCACCACGCCTGACAAGGAGCAAGCGTGGGACTTGCTGAAGATTTATCTCGCCGAGCAACATAAGAAGTATGTGGCCTTTGCATCTGTAACATACCACGACATCGCCGATGCTTTTGTCAACGAAAACATACGCCAGCTCAACAAGTCTGAGAAAGCGCTCCTCAAGGAAAAAGTAGTGCTCAAGGCCGTAAGGCGCCGCGAGACGCTCTGTTTCAGTCAAGTGCCGATAGACACCGCTATCGAGAAGAGCGCCTGGTTTCATCTGAGCAACAACTCCTGCATGTCTATGAACTACAACCTGCGCCGCATCACCGAGGTTTGCAAGGAGCATGTGGGCAATAACTTCCACCCCCTGCCGGCAATCTACCGCGACACGTTTGAGGCTCTCCGCGCAGACATAGAGCAAGCCATGTCTGACGCCATAGGTCTTATTGGCACCGACAATCACATCGAAATCACCGCATTACGCCGCCGATGCGACAACATCAAGGACAGCATCTCTGAGGAATGTAACCGCGTGCACGTCAATCTGCGCGACGGCAATCCCGCTAATCTCACCGTGTCATACGTCTATCTCAACCTGCTGCAAGAGTCGCAAGAGATGATGTCAGGCCTGAGAAAGCTCTTGCGAGCCTCCGGCAAGATACACCAAAAGCCCGACACTGACGATATTGCAGAGATAGGCAAAGGCATCGCCGCCATTTCATGACGACACCCTACACTACACATATATAAATACAATCACTTTACCTACCACAGACCCCCTACGACACTATGACAGCCCCTACAACACCAGTTGCCACTATGGAGCAATGCGCCCGGACGCTCGACGCGCTTGCACTCGCCCTCTCAAATCACAACATCACCGACATCTGCAAGGCCGAGCGCATGATTGCCGATGACGATGACGAGGCTCTGCCTGACGAGTCATCGCTCTCTTATGGCATGCGCCGCGTTGCCGCCACCGCTCGCGACTATATCGCTGCCTGCAATGGCGCAGAGACGCTCAATCGCGTCACCGACGCCGAGCTCGCCGAGCTATATCGCAGCCTCAGCCACATCATGCTCTTGACCACAACTGATGAGCACATCGAAGGCGCTTCGGAGGGCAATTGCTGCGACAGCCTAAAGCGCAATCTCTCTGAAATCACACGCTCGCGCTGTGCCGACGCTCAAACGATAAGCAGCGCCGACGCCCACAATGCCGCCGTGGCTTACATCGATGCGCTATCGGCTCTACACTGCCTTATCTGCTGCTTCCAACTGCAAGCCAAGGCTATCGCTCGCGGCAAGCGACAATAGCCCCTATCCCTATAGGCTCACCGACAGCCTTCACACTAATATTATATCACCGAAACACTCCGGCCGGTGGAAGTCAGGCCGTGGCGCGCTCACCGCGTTCCAGCTCAGATAGTGTGGCTGAGAGGTGGCTGACGCACACTTATAGAAGTTGCCGGTCATGCTCACCGGCTCGCCCTTATACTCCACGCCGATAAGCTCCAGAGGTATCACCACCAGCAAGCTCCACACAAAGAGGCCCTCAAGCTCGCAAAACGGCCTGTCACCACACGAGGCATAACGCCGGACCATGGCCAGCTCGGCCGATGTCAGACGTGTGGGGCTGCGGCGCTCCACCCGGTGAGAGGCATTGATAGCGCCGATGCAATTAAACTCAAAGTTCCAGTAACGGCCATCGCTGCGGGGCGACACAAAAAACTCCACACACGAGTCCTGACTCACCGGCGATTGGTCGGCTTCATTGACGGCGCGCAAGAAATTACACCTCACGAGGAAATCTATGTATAGCGACTGCCCGCTATGACCCACCGAGAACGTGGTCAGCGGCCGGTAGGGATACTCTGCCGCCCAATTGACCTCGCTGATAGTGCTCACACAGCCCTTGTCGTCAAGCAGATGGCGCACACCATCTGCCGACTCCTGCGCTTCAAGCAACGGCAGATACGGCACTCGCAGCACCTTCTTCCCGGCCATGACTAATACTCTTTTATTATAGGTGCAACAATGATTTTACAGCCATCGACACGCCCACCAGCGCCATGCCTATCAGCACGGCGCCCACGATGCGGTTGACGAGCCACAGCGAACGCACGTTGAAGCGCCGCCGCAGCTTATTCACCAAGTACGTCACCACATACCACCACATCAACGCGCCCGCAAAGATGGCAAAATAGCCCACTATGTAGTGGTGTATCTGATAATCCGGCAAGATGAAGCAAAAGCGCGCGAACAAGCCGATGATGAAAAACAATATCAGCGGATTGGAGAATGTCAGGAAAAAGCCCGCCACCACATCGCTCCAGTAATTATTTGACTGCACCTGGGCCGTCTTCAGCGCCCGCGTGGGGTTCTTTCTGAACAGATACAGGCCAAACAGCGCCAACACCGCGCCGCCCACTATCTGCAACATCACCTGCTGTGACTCTATAAAGTCTGTGATGAAACTAAGGCCAAAGCCCGTGAGCATGCAATACACCAAGTCGCTCACAGCTGCTCCTATGCCCGTGAAAAACGCCGGCCACCGACCCTTGCTCAGCGTGCGCTGTATCACAAGCATACCTATAGGCCCCATAGGCGCCGAGATAAGCACGCCTATGATTATTCCTCTGTAAAGTATGATAGCCAGTTGTTCCATTTCGTCTATTCAAACAACAAAGATAGCCAACAATTTTCACTTCTCAAAAAAAACATCACACTAATTGCCAAAAATCACTCAAACTCTGCTATTCTACCCAAAATTATTACTACCTTTGTGGCCGAGAATGCGCAGATTTTACCTCATATCGTGTATTGTGGCTTTGGCTGCTTTGGCACTTCAGGCTAAGAAGACCGTGGTGCCTCCGGCCACGGCTTGGAGTGTATCTTCGCTCTTGGGGCATCGTTACGAGGCCGACATTGACACCTCAATGATAAACTACAGCCACACGGCTATCCCATCGGCCATCAGCGATGCTTGGGTCACAACGGGCAACTATGGCGCCCCGGGCTATCAAATGATATTCCTTGACCGCACGGCCATGAGCGATTTCTTCTTCCGCGATGCCGTAACCCCGTGGATACCCACCATCGAGAAGCACAAATTCTACAACTCGCGCATCCCCGTCACCTTTGTGGGATACACCGCCGGCGGAGGCCGCGATAACGGTCAAGAGCATCTATCCGTAGATTTCTCCGGCAATATCAACCGCAAAGCGCAGGTCGGTGCCATGCTCAGCTATATCTACTCTAAAGGCTCTTACGACTATCAGGCGGCAAAGGGCCTCTCATGGGGTGTCTCCGGCTCGTATCTGGGCGATAGATACGAATTTCAAGGCTACTACAAGCATTACAACAACGTCAACAAGGAGAATGGCGGCATCACCGACCCTCTTTACATCACTGACCCCGCGCAGCTCCAAGGCGGCATCACATCGATAGCGCCAAAGTCTATCCCTACGGTGCTGAAAAACGCCCACACACGCGTCATGGGCGACGACCTGTGGATTAACAACCGCTACAAAGTGGGTTATTGGCACGAAGAGGCCGTCAACGACACCACCGTCAACCGCACTTACATTCCCTTCACCGCCTTTGTCCATACGCTGCGCTATCGGTCTTCGCACCACGGCTTCACCGAGACATCGTCAGCGGAGATGGCCGATTTCTTTGACAACACCTACCTCTACCCCAATGAGACACGCGACCGCACCGG
>JAEDNZ010000156.1 GCA_016302215.1 Muribaculaceae bacterium | reverse complement strand
GCCGATGCGGGCGTGTAGCTTACATCGCTGACAGCGGCGGGAGCGAGCATCGCCGGCTCGGTGAAGTAAGCGCCGGGCACTGCCTTAGCATCATCGGCAATCCACGTGCGTAATACGGCCTGGCAGTTGTGCTGGTCGATTTCGAATAACGGGGTGTAGGTAGAGCCTAATGCCAAGCTGGAGCTTTGGAACATCCAGTAGAGCTTGTTCTGCGAGTTGTCAAAGAACAGCGTCTGGTTAAACTTCATATTATATAATATGTCTTCAGGCAGCATATTTGCGCCCTGCACCTGACCGAGGTTGGCGATTTGGCCGGTGGTCTTGTTGATGCGGCCCATAAAGTGCGTCTGCACGCCATCAATGATCTCCTCGTCCATAAAGATGCAGTAAAGCACGCCCTTGGCGTTGCAGCCTATAGTCAGCACACGCGTGGTGTTGGAGATATGATAGTCTTCGCCGATGCGTGTCATGGTGCCGGTGGCGGGGTCTATCTCCACGAGGTGAGTGTTGGAGTAGTCCTTGACGAGGCCGTAAATCTTATCGGTAGATGCATCGTAGGTGATAGACACGGTGGTGCACTCGCAGTTGTTGGGGAGCGTGGTCTCTGACAGCAGCTCAAAGGTCTTGGCATCGTATTTGCGCCATACGGGGTTCACCGCCTGGATGTTGCCGGTAGCGTCATACATGCAGGCGTAAAGTATGCCATTGTTATAAGCCACACCGCCGCTGAATGAGCCTTCGAGGTCGGGGTGCTCATAGTCGGGGTCATACTGCGACTCAGGAGTCAGGCGGAAGATGCCCGGTGTGGCCATGGTGTATTGGTCAAGCTGAGCGCGCGAGATGTCGGCATAGAGCCTTACACCCGGGCTGCATATATTTTGATGATGCTCGGCCACGATAGGCTCGGCATTGCCATCATCGGCAACCACCGTCTCAGCTGGCTCTTCATATACGAGCGGCTCCTCCACCGGTTCGGCGCCTCCCGATACACTATACAGCTTGATTTCACTCAGATACAGGGCATTCTGCACATTGGTGGTGCGGAACCCGAAATGATAAGAGCCTGACGAAGGCACGGTGAACTGAGCCGTCTCCTCGTCGGCAAAACCATTTTGCGCGTAGGCATTGTATGTGGCCAGCGTGGTGGTCTGCGATGACGCTGATGCGGCCGTGCCCATCGACACGCTGAACGATGCCGGGAACGATACACCCGACTTGGCCTTGTAGGCGAGGATATAGCGAGTGCCGGGCGTCAGCTCCACAGCCGGCGAGATAAACCAGTCGTCGGCATCTTTGTCATAGCTATGGTAGGCGCCGCCCACCAGCACGTTATCAAAGCGCGTAGCATCATACTCCCACTTTGCAGCATCGCCGTCAAGATTTTCTATGGTCCACTGCTTGAAGCCATCATCATTGTTGAGCAAGCTGAAGGCTTTCACCTCTGTGCGCTCGCCGGCGAGGTCATCGAGGTTGATGGTCTTGGAGGTCTTAGCCGACTCCTTGTCGCCAAGCACCATAGCCACAGAGAAGGTGGTCTGGCCCGCAAAAGTGGCCGGCGTGACTACATACTCTGACACAGCGCCGGCGGTGACATCAATCTCACCTACCCGGCTGCCGGCGCAATATATGCGAGCCTTGAGCTGCCCCGGCAGCGGTGCCTTGTTGCTGTCGTATTTGGCATTATACCATTTCAACATGACGGTGTGGTCAGCGAGGCGAGGCGTAGCAGTCATAGCCGGCGCCGGCTGCGGCGTCTGGGCTGCTGTCTCCACCACTTTGATTGACTTTAAGATGACCACGCCATTATCGGCCGGCGAGGTCACCTTGAAGCCTATATTATAGCTGCCATCGCGGTCAGCCATGAAGTGAGCATAGCGCGTGACTACGCCGGTCTGGTTCTCATAAGCCTTATCGCCCAGGAGGGTGGTCATAGCCTCGGCCGATGCTCCATAGCCACTCATCACGGCCACTGCGTCAGCGCCGAACGAGCCGCGCTGAGCCACAACGTATTGCACCAGATAGTGTTTACCTGCCGTCACGGCAAATGCCGGCGTAAACAGCCAATCATCGGCGGCCGCATTACAGCCCATGCCGTCATAAGAGATGCCCTTGAGGCTTGACAGAGCCTGCCAAGTGTTGCCGTCGCTATTCGCATCAATGATGGTCCAATCCGTGATGTCGGAGCCACCGGTGCTGAAATCACGCTCAAAGACCGCAGCGTCGGCCGACGCCATCGTCATCGTCACTGCAAGCGCGAGTACGGCTTTTAATGTGGTATTTTTCTTCATAAAGGGATTGATATTTGTTATGATATTTTTAGTTGTGTCAATTTCGTGGCAAATATAAAACAATTTTCGGAATATCACCTTGATATGAAATATTTTTAACCACCACGGCGCCATTATTCCAAATAATTCTGCATTTCTCGCAACATTTAACAAGAATATCCACGCAGATTTATGTGCCGGCGACCCACAGCTGCCCCCCGCCAGCCTCCTCTAAACCGATACCGCTTTGCTACGATACACGAGAGGGCGTACCGAATTTCGATACACCCTCTCGTGCTGTCTTATTTGAAATTGAATGTGTTACAACACCACCTTCGTGGTCGTTGCGGCAACTTTGACGATATACATACCACGCGGCATGGCGATAGCCGCTTCCGTGCCGCGATAGAGCATCACTCCGCTGAGCGAATAAACCTCAGCCACGGCACCGGCAGCGCCGGCAATTCGAATTTCACCATCCTCGGCCGAAACAGTCAACGCATCCGTTTCGACGGCTTCGACACCACCTTCTGCTTCATCTTCTTCTATGCTGCTGAAATTCCACCAAACGTATGTCGATTTGTACAAATCTTTGGTGCCTTTAGGTACAGTAAGCACACATTTTGCTCTACTAACGCTTCTAAAAACCGTTTCATCATCGCATGTGGGAGGTTCAGGATTTAATACCTTTATCCGTCCCAATCGCGCTATATCGAAAGCGTACGCGCCAATAGTATTTACCGAACTACCTATCGTTAAAGCTGTAACTTTACTGCAGTTCTCAAATGCCGACACTCCAATCGAAGTGACCTTATCAGGTATCGTAATAGATGTCAAACCGCTACACTTCTGAAATGCCGACACTCCAATCGAAGTGACCTCATCAGGTATCGTAATAGATGTCAAACCGCTACACTCCTGAAATGCAGACACACCAATCGAAGTGATTTGGTCATGCAACGTAACAGACGTCAAGCTGCTACAGCCCTGGAACGCGTAATCACCGATCTTTGTAACTGAAGACGGTACTACAATATTTGTAACCAAATCACCATTCAAATAGAGATTGTGGGCAAAATACAGCGGATTTGAATATTCGCCACCGAAACTAATATTACACCATGCATCGAGGTCGGATATCTCTACTTTCACCAAATTGGTGCAACCAATAAATGCCCATTCTTCAATCCTATTAATCGAGCTCGGGATTTTTATCGATGTCAGCCTTTTGCAACGATAGAATGTACTGCCTTCAATCGCAGTGAGCGAATTGGGGAGATTAACCGATGACAGCTCGCTGCACTCACCGAATACACCATCACCCATCTCAGTGACTGATTCGGGAATAGCGATCGATGTAAGTCCGCTGCAAGATCTAAAGGCACTACTACCAATTCTTCTGACAGAGTTGGGAATAGTTATCGATGTCAGCGATTTGCATCTATCGAATGTATAGAATTTAATCTCTTTGAGCGCGTTGGGCAGATTAATCGATTTCAGCTCGGTGCAGCCACTAAATGCAGTATCACCAATATCAGTGACCGTTTCGGGGATAGCTATTGATGTCAGTGCGCTGCAATCACAAAATGCACATTTATCAATCCAAGTGACCGAGTTTGGGATAGTTACCGAAGTCAGCCCTACGCATCCATTAAATGCGTTATAACCAATTCCACCGACCGTATAGGTTATGCCGTCGTTCGTTACTTCCGATGGGATAACAACCGCACCGCTATAGGAGTTGTAATCACTATCTTTATACGTTACAGCCACAGTTTTACCATAGCTGACAACATAATAGATGCCATTATCAACGAAACTATATGCCCAAGTTGATAATGCTGATGATAGTAGTATTGCTACTACCAACAAATGCTTAACCATTTCTTTCATAAGTTAGACTATAT
>JAEDNZ010000155.1 GCA_016302215.1 Muribaculaceae bacterium | reverse complement strand
GTAATAATTGCCTGTTTGGGCGAAAATGCGTACCTTTGCGGTCGCTTTCAATCTTCCCCCGTGTGATGGGAAATTAAGGCACACTTAATTTTGAGTAACACTTTAAAACCAACGAAAAGACATGAAAGTTTTTAATCTTGAAGCTACCCCGCGCACCGCGCTGGGCAAAAAAGCCAGCAAGGCGCTGCGTCAGAGCGGCCTTATCCCCGTAGTGCTCAACGGCGGCGAAATCGTAACACTGCCCTACGCCGGCACCCTCAAAGAAGGCCAGAAAATCGTAGAAATCAGCAACGGTCGCGGCCTTATCACCACAGACCTCACCGTGAGCCTCGAGGCAGTGAGAAAGCTTATCTACACCCCCGACATCTTCGCTATCGAGCTGACTGTCAATGGTGAGAAGCGTATGGCAGTGCTCAAAGACATCCAGTTCCACCCCGTCAAGGACACCGTGCTGCACATAGACCTCCTCGAGGTTAGCGACACCAAGCCCGTGGAAATCGAGGTGCCCGTATCTATCGTAGGCCACGCCGAAGGTGTTAAGGCCGGTGGTAAGCTGTCGCTGTCAATGAAGAAACTGCGCGTGAAAGCGCTCTACACCAATATCCCCGAGCGTCTGGTCATCAACGTAGATAGCCTCGGTCTGGGCAAGACCCTGCAGGTAGGCGACCTCCACTTCGACAATCTTGAGCTGATGAACGCCAAGAACGCCGTAGTCTGCGCCGTGCAGCTCACACGCGCCGCTCGTGGTGCCGCTGCTGCCGCTGCCGCCGCTAAATAAGTTTTTGCCACGCAGATATGAAACATCTGATTGTTGGGCTGGGCAACATAGGCGACGAGTATCGTCTCACCCGCCACAACATCGGCTTTATGATATTGGACGCCTTTGCCGAGGCGTCCAATATTTCATTCAGCACCGAGCGTTATGGCGATGTGGGACGCGGGCGCATCAAAAATCAGCAAGTGGTGCTGCTCAAGCCCTCTACATATATGAACCTCAGCGGCAACGCCGTGCGCTATTGGCTCGAGAAGGAGGGTATCGACAAAGACCACCTGCTGGTGCTCGTCGATGACATAGCCCTGCCGTTCGGCGCCATACGCATCAAGCCCTCGGGCAGCGACGCCGGCCACAACGGCCTCAAGCACATAGCACAGATGCTCGGCACGCAGGCCTATGCGCGTCTGCGATTCGGCATCGGCAGCGACTATCCCCGCGGCTGCCAGGTGGATTATGTGCTCGGCGCTTTCCCCCTCGACCAGCGCCAGCAGCTGCCCACACGCATCGAGGTGGCCTGCGACGCCGTGCGCCAGTGTGTCCTCGCCGGCTTGCAGAAGGCCATGTGCGACTATAATAACAAATAATCCTCACCCCCCCTACCACCTACGATGAAAGACGAGGTAAGAATAGACAAATGGCTGTGGGCCATGCGCATCTTCAAGACACGCACCATCGCCACCGAGGCTTGCCGCAAAGGGCGCGTGAGTGTGGGCGACAACGACAGCCCCATCAAGCCCTCGCGCATGCTGCGTGTGGGCGAGGTGGTCAATGTGCGCAAGCCGCCGGTTACTTATTCCTTCAGAGTGAAGGCGCTCACCGAAAATCGCCTCGGCGCCAAGCTCGTGCCCGACTATCTCGAAAATATCACGCCGCAGAGCCAGCTGGACCTGCTCGATGTTGTCAAGATCAGCGGCTTCATAGACCGCCGCAAGGGCCTCGGCCGCCCCACCAAGCGCGAGGGTAGGGAGCTGAGCCGCTTCCGCGAGGAGGCTGCCGACAGCGGCTGGGATTTTGACTTTGACTTTGATTTTGACGATGACGACGACAGCGACGTATAAGCCTCGCCGCCATCGATAAGTCTAACACCCCACACTTACAAGTCAGTAATATATATATGGAACGCTACACAGTCTCCGCCGACGAGCTTAAAGCCGAGTGTCTGAGGCGCAAGTATCTGGTCTTGCTCGACAAGCCCGATGTCTTTCCCTCCAAGGCCAACTGGGATTTTATCATAGAGCACCGCATGCACGGCCTGGGCTCCAAGCTCTACCGCAAGTACCTGGTGTCGTGGGTGCTTGAGCCGGCTGACCGCCTGGAGGCTAACCGTCTGGCGCTGAGTGAGTTTCCGCGCTATCTTCAGGCTGTGGAGCGCCGTTACGCCCTGCAGGTGGTTTATGCCGACATCACATCGGCTCCCGAAGCCACCACGGCGCTCATCGCCGAGGCGCAGCTCTTTGACGCGCCCACGCTCATGTCGCTCGTGGATAGCGAGCCTGACTTCGTTATCGCCAACCTGGGCGCCTTGCAGCCCGCTTACGACGGCGATGATGCCGACAATATGCGCGCGCTGCTATCGCGGCTCAGAGAGCTGCCACGTCGCAGCGACAAGCCACGCGGCGCCTTCTTCGGCTTTGGCAAGTCGCAGGAATATGCCATCACCGATGAGCAAGTGGCCGCTATTGATGCCTATGCTGACCGCTACGATGCCCTCATAGACCTGTTGGGCTGACCACAAGTATTATCATCGCCGCCGCCAATGGCTCGCCTAAGCCTCTTTATTGCCGCTCTCTCTGATGATGAGCAGCGTGTCGCCTTCGCGCAGCTGCAGCCGGCCGTTGGGCACTAAATATCTGTCGCCACGCCTAACCATCATCACCAGGGCGCCGGCAGGCAGCTCTATGTGGCGCAGCGTGTCGCCGGCCGTCAGGTGAGCTGCTGTGAGCCGCAGCGTGCTCAGCGAGGTGGGCAGCTCGTCGGGTATCTCCACTCCGAAATCTACGTCGTCATCGCCGCTGCTGTCAATAAGGCGCATCCGTCGCGCGCTGCTCACCACGGTGGTTCCCTGCACCACCAGCGACAGCAGTGTCACGAAAAACACTATGTTGAATATCTGCCCGCCGCCATCTATGCCTGCCGCCACGGGGTAGGTGGCAAAGATGATAGGCACGGCGCCGCGCAGGCCTACCCATGACACATAGCTCATGGCCTTGACGCCATAGCGCCGCAGGGGTGCCAGACACAGCGCCACGCTCAGCGGCCTGCCCACAAACATCATAAACAGCCCTATCAGCAGCGATACAGCGGCTACGTCGAGCATCTCGTGAGGGTTGACCAGCAGGCCCAGCATGATGAAGACCACAATCTGTGCCAGCCATGTGGTGCCGGCCATGAATTTGTCGAGCCATCGGCGGCAGGGCAGCTTGCCGTTGCCGACCACGATGCCGCAGATATATACGGCGAGGTATCCGTTGCCGCCGAGCTGTGTCGTGGCGGCGAAGGTGAGAAATGCCGTCGCGAGCACCAGTATCGAAACCATCGACGACGACTGCTCGGCATCTTCGCCCATAGTCTTGCCGCCGAGCCGCAAATAAAAGTGGGCCAAGCGGATGCTGCCGTGGCCCATCAGCCACCCGGCTAAGGCTCCTATGCCAAACTGCACCGCTAAGTCGGCCACGAGGTCGAGCCCCGACACCCGCGTGCCCATCATTATGGTGTCAATGAGGATGAGTGTGAGCATATAGGCCATAGGGTCGTTGGAGCCGCTTTCCAGCTCGAGCATAGGGCGCAGGTTATGGCGCAGCGCCACTTTGCGGCTGCCGAGGATGCCAAAGACCGAAGCCGAGTCAGTCGATGACATCGTGGCCGCCAATAGCAGCGACGGCAAGAGGGCAAAGTGTATGTTGGTCCACTCCATACCCGAGAGCCACCACACGAAGATGCCTGTGGCGCCGGCGGTGAGCACCACGCCGAGCGTCGAGAGCAGCAATCCCGGCAGGAGCACCGGGCGTATGGCGCTGATTTTGGTGCCCATGCCTCCGGTGAAGAGAATGATACACAGCGCCACCATGCCTATGAATTGGGCTGTGGCGATGTCGTCAAATGCCAGGCCGAGGCCATCAACGCCAAAAGCCATGCCCACCACCAAAAATATCAGCAGCAAGGGCAGCCCGGTGCGATAGCCCGTCTTGCCTATCATGATGGCGGCAATCAGCAGCACCGACCCTATCAGCAGTATATTTTCAGAGGTGATGGCATCCATCGGCGGCAACTTATTGCGAGGTGAGCATCCCGGGCTGCATATCGGCGGCTGTCGCCGGGGTTCTCTCCACCGGGGAGATATAGGTTTTCAGAGCCTCAACATATTCGCCGAAGGCCTCGCGCCCGGCATCGGTGATGCGGCAC
>JAEDNZ010000006.1 GCA_016302215.1 Muribaculaceae bacterium | reverse complement strand
GGAAATGTCGCAAATGTGACGCTTTTGTGCTATTTTGTGGCTCTACGATGGCTGTAATACGAATTATTTTGACTAATTTTGTATTGTGAAAATCAGAGAGCTTGACCTTGGAAACAGGCCTGTGATGTTGGCTCCGATGGAGGACGTCACAGATGCTTCGTTTCGCCTAATTTGTAAGGAGTTGGGCGCGGATATGGTATATACCGAGTTTGTGTCGGCAGATGCCCTTATCCGCAATATCAGCGCCACGACACGCAAGCTGCATATCAGCGAGCGTGAGCGCCCCACTGCGATACAGATCTATGGGCGCGAGGTGGAGCCTATGGTGCAAGCGGCAAAGATAGTGGAGCTTGCCGGGCCTGACATTTTGGATATCAACTTTGGCTGCCCGGTGAAGAAGGTGGCCGGCAAGGGCGCCGGCGCGGGCATGCTGCGAGATATACCCAAGATGCTTGAGATCACGCGCGCGGTGGTCAATGCGGTGAAGATACCTGTCACGGTAAAGACACGTCTGGGCTGGGACCACAATAGCAAAATCATAGTGGAGCTTGCCGAGGCGCTGCAAGACTGCGGCATCGAGGCGCTGACGGTGCATGGGCGCACACGCTCACAGATGTACACCGGCGAGGCTGACTGGGAGATGATAGCGCGAGTGAAGGAAAACCCGCGAGTGCACATCCCCATCATCGGCAACGGCGATATCACCACACCGCAGAAGGCCGCCATGGCTTTTGACAAGTATGGCGTAGATGGCATCATGGTGGGGCGTGCCTCCATAGGGGCACCGTGGATATTCCATGACATCAAGCAATATCTCCGTGGCGAGGAGTGCACACCGCTATCCAAGGCGGCAAAGTTTGGCATCTTGAGGCGCCAAATCCACGAGAGCATACAGCGCATTGACGAGTACCGCGGCATACTGCACATACGCCGCCACCTCGCCGCCTCGCCTTTATTCAAGAGCATACCGGGCTTCAGGCCCACGCGCATAGCTATGCTTCAGGCCAACACATTGGCTGAGCTTGAAGATATTTTAGATAATATTGAAAACAACATACTAACTGATGATACTCATGAAACTGTCACGATTACTGATTAGCGCGACACTTGGCGTTGCTACCGTGCTGGGCTTAAGCGCTCAGCAGAATATCCAGGATTACACTCTCAAAGTAGATGATTTTGACGAGCTCATCGTCAGCGATGGCATCTGCGTGGACTATTATGCCTCGACAGACTCGGCCGGCTATATCAAGTATAGCTGCTCGCCGCAGATGGCCTCTCGCTTGATATTCACACCTAACAAGGCCAAACTGAAGATACAGGTTGACGATGTGGATAACCGCGCCATTATTGACCTGCCGCGCATCACCGTGATGTCAAGCGTGCTGGCACGCGTACAGAACTATGGCGACTCACTGGTGCGGGTGATGACGCTGACACCTACCAGCTCGCTGAAGCTGCGTGTCGAAGGCAACGGTACAATAATCGCCAACGACATACACACCACATCACTCAACGCGAGCACCAACTATGGTGCCGGACGCATAATCCTTAATGGCAAGGCCGGCAAGGCTAAATTATCATCACTGGGCACCGGCACTATCGAGGCCGGCAATCTGGAAGCGAAGCAGGTGAGTGTACGCATCACCGGCACGGGCAATGTCGATTGCTATGCCACAGAGAAGCTCAACTATTCAGGCAGCGGCTCGGGCAAGGTGTACTACAAAGGCGACCCGGAGGTGAAGAAGTCGCTCGCCCTGGGCATCAAGGTGGTAAAGGTAGAGTGACCTTGGTCTTGTCATAACTGATAGCCCCACCCCTCTATCCAATACCTCTCGCATTATCGCCTGACAGATGTCACTAAAATCGCGCACGGCCGGCACTTTGAAGTGGAATGTAGTAGATCGCGTATCTACTCAGGTGCTTTATGCCGTGACTGGCATAGTGCTTGCGCGAGTGCTCAGCCAAGAGGCATTCGGGTTGGTCGGCGCTATCTTGGTGATACAGGCGTTTGCATCGCTGCTTGTGGATAGCGGCTTTTCATACGCTCTGATACAGCGCAAGCAGCCCTCTCGCCTTGACTACTCCACGGTGCTGTGGTTCAATATGGCGGTATCTATCGCCATCTATGTGATATTATGGATGGCGGCGCCGCTGATAGCGCAGTGGTTTCACGCGCCGGCTCTGGTGGCGATGTCGAGGGTGATGTTTGTATCGTTTATCCTCAACGCCTCGGTCATAGTCCAGACGAACATATTGATGAAGCGCATGGATGTGCGCATGGTGGCTGTTTCCAACAGCGCCGGGCTGATAGCCGGCGGCATCGTGGGCATCGTCCTCGCGCTCAAAGGCTATGGGGCATGGGCTATGGTGTGGCAGGCCATCACCGTGGGCGCCGTCAAGGCGACGCTACTGTGGGCTACGGGACGCTGGTGGCCGATGATGCGCTTCTCGTGGGCGGCGCTGCGGTCATACTTCGGCATAGGGTCGCGCATGATGGCCACCTCATTTCTGAACACGGTGTTTCAAAACATATACTCCTTTTTCATCGGCAACCGCACGGGCATGGTAGCGCTCGGATACTACACACAAGCCGACAAATGGAGCAAGATGGGCATCTCCTCGCTGTCGCAGGTGCTGACATCGTCATTTCTGCCGGCGCTGTCGGCAGTGCAGGACGATAAGCCCCGGTTTGACAACATAACCCGGCGGCTCAATCGCTTCACCTCATATCTTACTTTTCCAGCCTTAATAGGCCTGGTGGTGTGCGCCACATCGATATTTCATGTGTTGTTTGGCAGCAAATGGGATGCCGCCATATTGCTGTTTCAGCTGCTGATGGTGCGCGGCATCTTCACGGTGCTGACCGGGCTTTGGAATAATTACATCTTGGCTCTGGGCTACGCTCGCCACATCATGTGGCTTGAAGTGATGCGCGACAGCGTGGCGCTTGCAGCGCTATTACTCTCCTTGCCATACATCACATTATCATCGGAGGGCAACCCGGTGGAGGGCATCGCCATAGTGCTATGGGGCCAGATAGCGGCATCAGCAGCGACATGGGTGGCAACGCTGATAGTGACAGTGAGGCTCACCGGTCAATCCGTAATGTCGTATGTGCGCGATATGCTGCCATACCTCGCCTTGTCGCTGGTGATAGGCTCAGCAATGTGGGGCGTAGGCCACCTCATCGGCAATGCCGCCATGCGCCTCGCCACGGAGATGGCGATCGGCATCACTGCCTACCTCGTGGCCAACAGGCTGTTAGGCTCCAAGATACAAGCCGAGGCTATTGACTATCTGCTTAAACGCAAGCGAGACTGAGGACAGCGCCGCCGGCGCTCACAGCTTATCGCTATAGACAGCGCCGGGCAAATCGTGCAAGTTATAACGCGAGGCCATCGACATGCCATAAGCGCCGGCTGACTTGATGGTGAGCAAGTCGCCGCGACTGCTGCGCAGCAAGCCCACATTCTCGTCGAAGATATCTGTTGACTCGCAGGCTGTGCCCACCACGGTGTACTTGTCAGTGCGCTCGGCGGTAGATGTGATGTTTTCAATATTATGATACGAGCCATAGAGAGCCGGGCGTATCAGCTCAGTCATCGAGGCATCTACGATGAGTAGCTTGCGGCCGGTGGCGGTGGTTTTGGTGAACAAGACCGAAGTAATCAGTTCGCCACACTCAGCCACGATAGAGCGACCAAATTCAAAATGCACCTCGCAGCCGCCCACATCGAGATGATTGTGGACGATTGAGAACAACGATGCAAAATTGGGTATGGGCTCATTCTCGGGCACATCGTAGTTTACGCCGAGGCCGCCACCCACGTCAACAAAGCTGAAATCAAAGCCCATGCCGCGCAAGGCCTTGACGATGGCATTAACCTTCAAGCACATATTTTCAAACACATGCAGCTCTCTGATTTGCGAGCCAATGTGCAAGTGCAAGCCCCGGATGCTGATATGTTTGAGAGCCTTAATCTCGTCAGCATGGTCAAGCACATCATCGTATGAAATGCCAAACTTGCTATCAGCCTGGCCGGTGTCAATGCAATGGTTTGTCTTGGGGTCAATATCGGGGTTGATGCGTAGCGCCACATTGGTGACACGCCCGGCCTCGGCAGCGAGGGCGTCAATCACCATCAGTTCCTGGATAGACTCGCAGTTGATGGCCAAGATGCCTTGCTCTATGGCGTAGCGCAGCTCCTTGTCGCGCTTGCCTACGCCGGCATATACAATGCCCTCAGGGGAAAAACCGGTCTCTATAGCCTTGCGCAGCTCATTGCCGCTGGCACAATCAATGCCCAAGCCATATTCGCGTATTATCGACAATAGATAGTCGTCATAGTTGGCTTTGATGGCATAGTGCACCTTATAGCCATATTTATTTGACTCATATACCACACTCTCGAGCGTCTGTCGCAACAGAGCTATATCATATAGATAAAATGGTGTTTCGTGCTGTCTCAGCTTGTCAGCCACTTGTCTGCTCAGCATATCAGTTGTTTTTAATAATTGCGCTTACTTACTATTGTATCACTCCATTTGATAGTGCAAAGTTACACCTTTTAATCAAAATGCGCAAAAAAGTTACACATTATTATGTTCTAAAAAGGCCAGCAAATCGGCCACCACAAAGGTGCTGCCGCCAACAAAGACGCTGTCGTCAGCAGAGGCCGCTGACAAGGCCGCCTCATATCCCTGAGCCACAGTGTCATAGACAGCGCCCTCAAAGCCATGGCTACGTGCCTGGCGCTGAAGCTCGGCGGCGCTGCGTGCGCGCTTCACCGATGGAGCCACAAAGTAGTATGACACACTGCCTTCTTGAGGCAACAACCCGAAGATAAATGATATATCCTTGTCGCTGACAAAACCGAGCACGATATGTCTATGTCCGGGCAAGCGCCGGATTTGCTCGGCCAGATATTGCCAGCCGCCGGGGTTGTGACCGGTATCGCAAATCACACGCGGGTGCTCGGCAAGCGTCATCCATCGGCCGGCGAGGCCAGTGAGCGTCGTCACATTAGCAAAGCCCTCGCGCACGGCATCGGCAGTGATGGTCAGCTGGTGCTCCAACAGCCCTATGACCGTGAGCACCGTTGCCGCATTGCGCACCTGGCAGTCGCCGCAGAGAGGGCAGCGCAGAGCGCCGTAGGGGGTGCCGTGATACACTATCTCGGTGTCAGTGTGCTCGTAGCTGCTGTAAGCGATGTGGTCTTGGGCAAATACTATTGGCGCATCACAATCGCGCGCTTTTTGCTCAAAGACACTGCGCACGGCGCCCTCGGCCTCGCCAACGACGGCGGCGACACCGGGCTTGATGATGCCGGCCTTCTCTGCGGCGATAGCCTCCGGCGTGTCGCCCAAGAGCGCAGTGTGGTCAAGCGATATATTTGTAATCACCGATAACATAGGGGTGATTATGTTTGTACTATCGAGCCGGCCGCCAAGCCCCACCTCAATGACGGCTATATCAACGCCTTGCCGGCTGAAATGCTCAAAGGCCATAACAGTAGTCAGCTCAAAGAATGAGGGCTTGGCCACCCGGTCAAATCTGTGTGCTCGCGCCATAGCCTGATAGCGCTCCACAAAGTCAGCTACGTCCTCGCGGCTTATCATCGCGCCATTGACGCGGATGCGCTCTCTGAAGTCAATGAGATGCGGCGAGGTGAAGAGCCCCACTTTCAGCCCTGCCGACTGCAGCACGGCAGCGAGGAGCGAGGCTGTGGAGCCCTTGCCGTTAGTGCCGGCGATGTGCACGCAGCGTAGGCCTCGATGCGGATTGCCAAAAGCCTCACTCAAGGCCTCCACGCCTTGCAATCCGGGCTTATAGGCTCCGGCACCGATGTTCTGAAACATAGGCAGCTGAGTGAAAAGAAATTCGGTAGCTGAATTATAATCCATTGTTTACTAATATATTGCGTAGCCTGCAGTGCCGGCGGCCACTATTATCCATATAGGGTGAATTTTTGTGAAAAGATTGAGTGCGAGCGCTGCGATGGCAATAGCCACGCTCTTGACAATGTCAGGGGTGTCAGTGCCGAAGTTCTCGCCATTCATCAGCAGCAAAGCCGCCGAGGCGATAAGCCCCACCACCACCACTTTCAATCCGGCCATAATGCCGGAGATGACCACGCTGTCGCGGTGGCGGCGTATGTAGTGGCTGGTGTATCTCACCAGCAGAAACGACGGCAGCACCACCACCAGCGTGCACAGCAAAGAGCCTATCAAGCCCCACAGCGGCGAGGCGAGATGCTCTGAGGCCTGCGCCGGCGCCACATAGCCGATGTAGGTGGCCGAGTTGATGCCTATCGGCCCGGGAGTCATCTGCGAGATGGCCACAATGTCGGTAAACATCTTGTCGGTAATCCACCCCGGCCCCACAATCTCATTTTGTATCAGGGCGAGCATGGCATAGCCGCCGCCAAAGCCGAAAAAGCCGATTTTAAGATAGCTTAATATGAGTCTGATATAAATCATACGCGGTTGAGTTTACAGCGGTTGCGCAGGTGCAGCCAGCCTATGAGGCCGCCTATCACTATGTAGAGTATAGGATTAGACACAATGGGCCATTTTGACCATATCAGCAAAGCTATCACCGCCGGCACCCATGCCAGCCCCCACCCTATCTTGGCGGCACGCGCCGACGTGATGACCGGCGCCACTATCAGCGCCACGACGGCGGGTCTGATACCCTTGAATATCGCTGAGAGTGTCTCATTTTGCGTAATGAGCTCGGGTGTCAAAAACATTGCTATGGCGAGGATTATCAGAAACGATGGCATAATCGTGCCCAAGGCGGCAGCCACCGAGCCTTTCATGCCGCGAAGCTTATCGCCCACCGCCACAGATATGTTGACGGCCAAAATCCCCGGCAAGGACTGCGCCACCGCTAACAGTTCAAGAAACTCCTCGTCGGCAATCCATCGGTGGCGCTCCACTATCTCGCGGCGAATGATGGATATCATGGCCCAACCGCCGCCAAAAGTGAAGGCGCCGATTTTAAAGAATGACTTGAATAGTTGTAGCAACATCGTCTGATAATCAAAACTCTACTACAGTGATACCGGCGCCACCAAAGCGCACATCCTCATCGTGATATGACGCTATGGCATCAATGGTAGATAGGTATTGACGTATCGCCATGCGCAGAGCGCCGGTGCCGGTGCCGTGCAAGATACGCACCCGCGCCGAAGCGAATTGTATGGCATCGTCAATGAAGTATGTCACGGCTTGCACCGCCTCATCGGCACGCATACCCCTGACGTCAATCTCAGTCTTGAAGTTGAGTTGTCGCTGTCGCGAGTCGTCAGATGTAGAGGCAGAGATATAAGAAGCAGCCTTTGATGCCCCTGACGACACCTTGCGCAGTGTGCGGCTAAGACGCTTGAGCTTGACAGAGGTGCGCATCAGCCCGAAAATCACCACCGCGTTATCGCCCTCGATGCTGTCAATCACGCCTACGGTGCCGGCGCCGTCGAGCAATACGTTGTCGCCCACCTTCAGTGGCGCCTGAGCCTTGTCGGCGCGAGCGGCCTCAGCCTTATGTTTCTTGCGATGGCGAGCATCGGCGGCGCGCAGCAGGGCGCTTGACTTTATGATGTCGGCATCAGCAGCGCCGTCAGCAGCAGCGGAGGCGTTGTGCTCAGCCACCTCATCAGCGAGGCGCTTACGTGCCAATCGTGTGCGCTCCTTTTCAGCCTGCGCCTGACGTATCTCTCTGATTGTGCGCTCGATGGCGGCATTTGCGCCTTCTACGATGCGCTGAGCCTCGGCGCGAGCGTCAGCAATGATTTCGCGACGCTGAGCGCGCATATTCTCAGCATCAGAGCCGTAGCGGTCCAGCAGCTGCTCTATTTGTTTTTCCTTCTGGCGTATGGCCACGCGCTTATTCTCCCAATAGCGCTTATCGCGAGCTATATCGAGCAGATACCTGTCGAGGTTAACATAATCCGAGCCTACGATCTCCGTGGCATCGTCAATGACCTCTGCGGGCAGCCCTATCTTGCGTGCTATCTCCAAAGCAAAGGAGCTGCCGGGATTGCCTATGGAGAGGGCAAACAAGGGTTGCATCAGATGCCTGTCATACAGCATCGAGCCGTTGACCATGCCCGGAGTCTCCTCGGCGAGACGTTTGAGATTATGAAAGTGAGTGGTCACCACGCCCCACAAGCCCGCAGCATTAAAGCGCGTGAGCACCGCTTGGGCTATAGCGCCGCCTATCTGCGGCTCGGTGCCGCCGCCCAGCTCGTCAATCAAAAAGAGGGTATCCTTATCGCCGCGCTGCAAGAAGAGCTTCATATTGCGCAGGTGCGATGAGTAGGTAGATAGGTCGTCCTCCAGCGACTGGTCATCACCTATATCCACGAAGATATTTTTGAACACGCCAAAATGCGAATTGTCATACACCGGAGGCAGCAATCCGCATTGCGCCATATATTGCAGCAAGCCCACGGTCTTGAGCGTCACCGACTTACCGCCGGCATTAGGGCCGGAGACAATGAGTATGCGTTGCTGCGCGCCGAGGCGTATGTCTAATGGCACTATCGTCTTGCCCTGACGAGCCAGAGCCTGCGACAGCAAGGGGTGGCATGCATGATACCACTCCAGCTCCGGGCCGGCGCTCAGGTGGGGCAAAGTAGCTCCTATCTCGGAGGCATACACAGCCTTGGCGCGTATGAAGTCAAACATGCCCAGCAGCGATATCGTAGCAATCAAATCATCAATATATGGGTGCAGCGTGGCTGTGAACGCCGTGAGGATACGCACCACCTCGCGCTGCTCCTCGAGCTGCAGCTCTCGCAAGCGATTGCCGGCGGCCACCACCTCGGCGGGCTCGATATACACTGTCTTGCCGGAGGCTGACTCGTCGTGCACGATGCCCGGTATCTTGCGCTTATTCATCGGCGCCACGGGTATCACCATACGCCCGTCGCGCATAGCGGGCGTGGTGTCGCTGTCAATCAATCCCTCTTTGACTGCCGATGCTATGACACGCCGCATGAGGGTGCTGAGAGTGCCTGACATCGAGGCCAGATGGCGGCGTATGTCAGCCAAGGCCGACGAGGCGCTGTCAGCCACTTCGCCCCAGCGGTCGAGAATGCGATTGATGTCGGCCACCACTGCCGGGTAAGGCGTCAGCGCCGCAGCATATACATCAAGGTCAGGGTATGGTGTGGAGCCATCGTCGGCTCTGTTTTGCGCAAAGAAGGCGGCGATGTCAGCCACCGTATTAAGAGAGGCGCGCAGTGACGCCACCTCTTGAGCCGTAAGAAAAGCGCCCTCGATGCGAGCGCGCGCGAGTACGGCCGCCATGTCGTGGATAGAGCCTATGGTGAGCGCCTCATCAGCGTGCAGAGCCTGCATCATCTGCCACACCGAGCGCAGCAGATGCCCCATATGCCCGCTATCAGCCACAAACGTCATCTCATCGGCGAGATGCCGACCCTGCTCTGACTCACAATGCGCCCGCACCGTAGCCCGTACAAACTCGAAGCCGAGTTTTTTCTCTATGCTGTCAGGATATACCAATTCTTGTCTTGTAGTGTGAATGTGTGTGATTGACTAATGATGTGTGAGCGACCCGTTCACAGCCATTACGCCGTGAAGCGACCGCTATCAGGGTGCAAAGGTAGCAATATTTTGGCGTCTTTTCAAGTATTTGAGGGGTAATACGCCGCAAAACGAGCGCAAATTCAGGCCGGTAGATTAAAACTCCACGCTCAACCTTACATTGAATTGCCGACGGGTGAGATAGTTGGGCACGGCATACTGCATCTCGTTGACATCGGTAATCCAATAATATGATGATACGTTGGCGATATCCAGCAGGTTAAATACATCTACACCTATCCACGCCGATTTGATGTGCCGCAGAAAGCCCGAGCGCGTCTGCCCCTCCTTAGGCGGCGAGAGCAAAGCGTAAGCCATGCCTATATCCACACGCTTATATGCCGGGGCGCGGAAATAGCCCTTGTCGCGCGAGCCGCGAGGCGCTGTCGTGGGCAAGCCGTCAGAGAAGATGCCGCGCAGCGAGAATTTGAGCTTGGGGAATTTCGGGAAGTAGTCGGTGAAGAACAAGGCGAAGGAATAGCGCTGGTCAGTGGGTCGCGGCACCTTGACGCCGTTGAGGTCCTCTTGTGTCTTCATCAGCGAGAATGACACCCACGAGTCTGACCCGGGCACAAATTGGCCGAACAGCTTGAAATCCAGCCCCGCGGTGTAGCCCTTTGATGAGTTCACGCCGGAATACACTATTTTGAGGTTGTCCACCTCGTAGGGTATCAGGTTGCCCAACAGCTTGTAATAAGCTTCGGCGGTAAACTTGAAGGGACGGCTGAAGGCACGGAAGGTGAAGTCAGCGCCGCCGATGATCTGGAAGCTGCGCTGTGACTTAATGTCATGGTTGAGACTTATAATGTTATTACCATCAGCATCAATACTTTGCATGCGATACTCCTTATAGAATGGAGACTGATAATACAGACCCGTGGCAAACCTAAAGGCCCATCGCTGCGCCTTTTCAGGCACGAAGCCCAAACTCAGACGTGGACTCACCAGAAACTCTTTGTTGAAGTCCCAATACGAAAGGCGCACACCGCCGTTGATGTTGAGATATCCGGCTGAGGTCTGCAGTTTGTAGGTATCCTGCACATAAAAGGCGATGCGATTAGAGGCTATATCGTGGTGCGAGTCGAGGTTATAAATCATCTTCAACGCAGCGGGATCTACGGGCAGGGAATATCCGGCTGAGTCACGCAGCTCCCATTCACGAGCGCGGTCAAAGATGTCTTCGTGGTTGTAGGTCAAGCCGTAGGATATGTTGTGGCGGCGTATGCCCGTGGTGCCACGCAGACCCACCGAGAAGACCGATGCGCGCAGACGGTTGCGCGAGTGTTCGAGATACTTGCCCACACCTAACTCACCGCCTATCGCCTCGGCATCGTCATCGCTGCCATTAGTGCCGGCCTGGTCGAGCCAATACTCGCCCGAGATATCGTAAGCCACAAGCTCGTTGGTGAGGAAGCCTGACACCAGCAAGTCAAAATTATTAGCCTTATTGGGGGCATACGACAGCGTCAATGCGCCCACGTAGGTCTCGAAGCGGTCTTTCTCTTGGCCATCAAAATACACGGTAAATTTCTTTGCATCAGTAGAGGTGCCAAAGTTGGTGCTGCGGTTGTGCGGCACGAATTTGTAATTGTTGATGGCAATATTCCCCAAGAAGTTTATCTTAAACTTTGACGAAGCACGAAAAGTCATATTCGTCTGGTAGTCAAAGAATTTGGGATCATATTCGCCCTTCTCGTCCATAGAGCCGAGCAGCGAGCTGTTGCTCTTGAAGCGGGCACCGTGGAGCTGCGAAAAGCGCTTTGATGCCGAGCCTATGGTTATAGAGCCTCCCATCAGCGAGGCTGACACCGCGCCCTCAAAAGCCTCGGGCTCGCGATAGGTGATATCCAGCACTGACGACATCTTGTCGCCATATTCGGCGGGGAAGCCGCCGGTAGAGAAGGCGATAGACCCCACCATGTCGGGGTTGATGATTGACATACCCTCTTGCTGACCTGAGCTTACCAATTGAGGGCGATACACCTCGATACCGTTGATATACACGGAGTTCTCATCATATGTGCCGCCACGTACATTGTACTGCGACGACATCTCATTGTTAGAACTGACGCCGGCCATCGTGGCGAGCAGAGACTCCACGCTGCCGCCGCTCACGTCGGGCGCTAACTTATAGTCAGAGCCGTCAATCTTCTGTATGGCGCCGGTCTGCTTTTGTATCTCCGTGACCTCTACGCCCTTGAGAGTGTATGACGCCGGTGTCATCTTTACGTTGACAGTGACATCGCCCTTAGGCTCTATGAGCTTGCGGTGAGCTTCTTCGTATCCTATGCAGGTGAATATCACGCGTATGGTGTCAGCCTCTGCCGCCGACAGCGAGAAAGCGCCATCGAGACCCGAAGTGCAGCCCAGGACTGTGCCTGCGATGCGTATGCTTACAAATTCCAGCGGCTCATTGTTCTCGTCAGTCACCATGCCGTGGATTTTCACGGCCGCTGCGACCTTAGGCGCCGCTGCTATGCCTGCTATCAGCGCGCAGAGTATTATGATAAAGCGTATGTGCTTGTTGATGCTCATTGTCAAAAAATAAGTTAGCGATATGCCTACGATAGAAATAACGCAGCGACAGCTAAAAAATTGTATAGTGCAGCCCTAATAACCCGCGAAGCGTGAGCTTTACCGCCAGGATTTTGTTACATTTTTGTTAAACAATACGTTGGCACTGGTCTATTTGCCTTTTTATAGATATCTTTGCAGCGTAGTTACCGAGCGTATATATAAAATCACTGCTAATTGATATATGTATGGACAGACATCGCATCTTGGTGGTAGATGATGAAGACACACTATGTGAGGCGCTGCGCCTCAACCTCGAAATCGAAGGCTATGACGTGGCTGTGGCTCATAGCGCCGAAGAGGCGCTGACTATGCGTCCGGCAGATTTCTCACTGATACTGCTTGACGTGATGATGGATGGCATGGACGGCTTCAAGATGGCCAAAGTGCTCAAAGACAATTCCGCCACCGCTCAGGTGCCTATCATCTTCTGCACGGCACGCGACACCGAAGACGATATGATAGCCGGGCTTAACCTCGGCGCCGATGACTATATCTCCAAGCCCTACTCCATACGCAATGTGCTGGCGCGCGTGCGCGCGGTGCTCAAGCGCACTACATCACAGCCGCACAGCGACACCACACTGCGCCACGAAGGCCTGGTGGTGGACAACTCGCTCAAGCGCTGCAGCATAGATGGCCACGAGGTGGCGCTGCCACGCAAGGAGTTTGAGATACTGCACTTGCTGCTATCCAATCCGGGACACATCTTCTCGCGCGAGGAGATACTCTCAAAGGTATGGCCCGAGGAAGTAGTGGTGCTCAACAGAGTGGTCGATGTCAACATCACACGCCTACGCTCAAAGCTCGGTGCTTACGGCAAAAAAATTGTTACACGGTCAGGTTACGGTTATGGCTTCAAAGATTAGACTTTCTTACCCCACGCGGCTTTTTATGCTGCTGTTAGGCTTTGCCTGGGCGCTGGTGATATGCTTCCTGGTGTTTCAATATAGCCGCGAGAAGCAGTTCAAGGTGGAGGCGCTCGATGGGCAGCTACAGATTATCAATTCAGAGATAATAGGCGAAATCACTGCCGGCAAGACGGCACAGCAGGCTATGCAGGAGCTATGCTTTGACCTGCCGTCGCTGCGCGTCACCGTGGTCAACCTCCGCGGTGATGTCATTTACGACAACTCGCTCGACACTCTGCCCAGCGCCAACCATCAAAACCGCCCGGAGATAGCACAAGCCATCGCCTCCGGCCGAGGATATACCCTGCGCAGGCACTCAAGCACCACCAACGCCACATATTTTTATTCGGCCACACGCGGCGCCGATGCGGTGGTGCGCTCAGCGCTGCCCTATGACCTGACGTTAGCCTCAATGCTCAAGGCCGACAGCTCATTTCTGTGGTTTATGCTGGCGGTGACATCGGTGCTGAGTGTCATTGCTTACTTTGCCACGCGGCGCATCGGCAGCACCATACGCAGCCTCAACCTCTTTGCCGAAAAGGCCGAGAAGGGCGAGCAGATTTATGACGATGTAGCATTCCCGAGCGATGAGTTAGGCAGCATCTCAAATCACATCACCCGCCTCTATGCACGCCTGCATCAAACCATCGCCGACCGCGATGCGCAGCACCGTGCCGCCCTCCACGAAGAGCAAGAGAAGATACGCATCAAGAAGCAACTCACCAACAATATCAACCATGAGCTCAAGACGCCCGTGGCATCAATGCAAGTGTGTCTGGAAACACTCCTCAGCCACCCTGACCTGCCCGATGCCAAGCGCACCGAATTTATAGAGCGCTGCTATGCCAACGCCGAGCGTCTGCGCCAGCTATTGGTAGATGTCTCCACCATCACGCGCATGGACGATGGCGCCTCTCAGATCTCGCGCGAGCGCATCTGCGTCAGCGACATCATTGCAGAGGTGGTGACAGAGATGACCGAGTGTGTCACCGCTGCCGGCATGACCATACACAACGATGTGCCGGAGGGCATCACCATTGACGGCAACCGACAGCTGGTAAGTTCAATATTTCGCAACCTCATTGAGAATGCAGCGGCATACTCTGAAGGCTCGCGCATTGACATACACCTTGAGCGCCACACCGACACCTCGTATGTGTTCAGCCTCGCCGATGATGGCAAAGGCGTGGATAGCGAGCATTTGGAGCGTATCTTCGAGCGTTTTTACCGCATTGACAAGGGTCGATCGCGCCAAAAAGGCGGCACCGGTCTGGGGCTGTCAATAGTGAAAAACGCCGTGATGATGCATGGCGGAGCCATCAAAGCAAAAAATCAGCGCTCCGGAGGCCTCAAATTTATTTTTTCCTTGGCCAAGTAATCATGACGCCTTGGCATCCACTCAGCCAAACTCATCTCAATATTTATACACCTTGCATCAGGCGCTAAGAGGATTGGACTTTGGCTCGCTCAAAGTCATAAAGAATGTGAAGTATCTATAATAATAGTGGAGCATAGGTCGGCTATTTAGGCTTAATAGCTAACTTTGCAAGATATAACACATTGCGCCCGTATCTATGGTAGTAAAAATCGAGCCGTCATGGCACAAGCAGTTAGCAGCCGAGTGGGACAAGCCTTACTTTGCCTCTCTCGCCGAATCAGTGCGCCTGGCCTACCGCACCGAGGTGGTCTATCCGCCGGCATCAAAGATTTTTGCAGCCTTTGATGCTTGCCCCTTTGACGATGTCAAGGTGGTAATCCTCGGCCAAGACCCTTATCACGGCGAGGGGCAGGCCAACGGCCTGTGTTTCTCTGTGCCGGATGGCGTAGAGATGCCGCCCTCGCTGGTCAATATCTTCAAAGAGATAAGCGCCGAGACCGGCAAGCCCATGCCCCCTACCGGCGACCTCAGTCGCTGGGCCCGGCAAGGCGTGATGCTCCTCAATGCCACACTCACCGTAGCCGCCCACAAGCCCGGGTCGCATCAAGGCCGCGGCTGGGAGGCATTCACCGACGCCGTGGTGAGCACCTTGGCGCGCGAGCGCTCCGGCCTGGTGTTTATGCTGTGGGGCGCTTACGCCATTCGCAAAGGCGCGCTGATTGACCGCTCGCGGCATCTGGTGCTCACCTCGCCTCACCCTTCGCCGCTGTCGGCCTATCGCGGCTTCTTCGGCAACAATCATTTTGTGCTCGCTAACAATTACCTCACCCAACATGGCAAGACAGCAATCGACTGGTAAGTTCGGCGGCCGACGGCTACGCGCCTTGATGCTGCGCCTGTGCGGAGTGATGGTGCTATGGTGCATCAGTGCCGCCACGCCGGCGGCGGCGCTGTCTGACACGCGCACCGGCATCTTCAACGAGCGTGTGAAGTCACTGCAAGTGCAGCTTGACGGCAATCAGTTAGCGCCGCCGGTGATGCTCCTCGGCAGCGATGACCGCATAATCATCGCCTTTGACCACATCAGCGAAGACCGCGAGTATTTGCGCTACAGATTAGTGCACTGCGACCGCAATTGGCAGCCCTCGCAGCTGCTCGACACCGAATACCTCGATGGCTTCAACGAAGGCGTAATCAATGATTATGACTTCTCGCGCGCCACTATAGTGCACTACACTCACTACAGCTTTGCCATCCCCAACGAGGAGGTATCGCCCAAGCTCTCCGGCAACTATTTAGTGGAGATTTACCGCGAGGACGACCCCGACGACACATGGCTGCAATGCCGCTTTATGGTCAGCGAGCAGAGCGCCGCGATATCAGCTGAGGTGTCGTCGCGCACCGATGTGGATTTCAACGACACTCACCAGCAGCTATCGATATCGGTAGATACCGAGCGCGCTCAAGTAGAGGACCTCTTCAACGACCTGAGCGTGGTGGTGAGCCAAAACGGCCGCCTCGACAACGAGGTGACCGTGAGCCGACCGCTGCGCATCGCCGGCAAGACGGCGGTGTATGAGCATCTTACCAGCCTCATCTTTGACGCCGGCAACGAGTATCGCCGCATGGAAGTGTCCTCGACACACTACCCCGGTATGCACGTGGACCGCATCAGTCTCGCCAAGCCATACTATCACTTCACGCTGATACCCGACGGCGTGCGCGCCGAGGAGCCTTACCTATACGACCAAACGCAGCACGGGCGCTTTTTCATCAGAGAATATGACTCTGACTATAGCGACCTGGAGGCCGACTATGTGGTGGTGCATTTCTCCTTGGAAGCTGACCGGCTCACGCCCGGGGCGTCAATATTTCTCGATGGCGACTTTGTGAGCCGACGCTTCTCGCCTGAGTCTATCATGACATTCAACAACGCCACCGGACGCTACGAGCGCTCAATGCTGCTCAAGCAAGGCGCCTACAACTATCAATACCTCTATGTGCCACCCGGCTCTGAGCGCGGTTTCACCGCCCTTGTCGAAGGCAACAAATATCAGACCATCAACGAATATCTCATAAAGGTGTATCACCGACGCCGAGGCGAGCGTTATGACAGGCTCATCGCCACCGGAGCCGTGTTCTCCGGCAAATAACGCAGCCTCAACCCTCATACATCACCCACTATCACAGCCCCAACCGACCACTATGCTTGAAATACAAAATACCCTCGTGTCGCTCGACCTGATAGAGCGCTACTTCACCTGCGACACCGACAGCTGCCTGGGCGAGTGCTGCATCGAAGGCGATGCGGGCGCCCCTATCACCGACGACGAGCGCCGACACATCGAAGCCGTGTTGCCCGCCATCTATGACGAGCTGCTGCCGGCCGCGCAGCGCGAAATCGACGAGCACGGCGTGGCTTACATCGATGTGGAAGGCGACCTGGTCACATCAATAGTAGATGGGCGCAACTGCGTATTCTCCTGCTACGACAAGGGCGGCATGTGCCTGTGTGCCCTCGAGAGAGCATACCGCCAAGGACGCATCGATTTCTGCAAGCCCGTGTCGTGTCACCTCTATCCCGTGCGCATCAAGCAATACCCCACATTCACCGCCGTCAACTATCACCGCTGGAAGATATGCAAATGCGCCGAGATATTGGGGCGGAAGAAAGGCGTCAGAGTATTTCAGTTTCTCAAAGAGCCGCTGACGCGCCGTTTCGGCAAGGAGTGGTATGATGAGCTATGCCTCACCGCCCGCGAGTATCTCAAGCAATATGGCGGCGACAACGCCGTTGACTGACACGGCTCGCCGCCAGAAGTGATGGCAGCAGCCCGCGTGCAAATTTTTTAACACGCACTTGTGTGCATATCTTAATAATTATCACTACCTTTGCCGTGCTGCTTCAAACACCTTAGTTAATAATCACTTACACTAAATCAATATTAAAGGACACGCAATGAAGAAAATCTTTACACTGACTGCGGCAATAGCGCTGTGCTCGCTCTGTAGCGATGCCTCTGCCGCTATCACCCATAGGGCTACGACCACCGCGCCCTACAAGACTTGCTACGAACGTGTGACCGATGCCCTGCATCAGCGTCAAGCGCGCCGCGCCGCCAAGGCCGGCATCGTAGCTGCCACCGATGGCGCCATCAAGCTCGACGGCGCCGATGGAGCCTCAAACTTCGGCTGGCTCAGCGCCCCTAATGGCGCGGAATGGTACTATGCAGCCGAAATCATCCGCACCGAGCTGCCACAGACTGACCCCGAGGCAAGCTATGTGGATATGACTATCTCAGGCTTCAAGCTCACGGTCTTTGACGAGAACTATAAGCTTGTGGGCACCGTCAACGGCAAGCTCTCGCTCAACGGCGATGAGACTCGCATCGCGGCCATCGACTTTGGCGACGTGCTCTCTAAAAACTTCTTCAACAACGACAACAACTACGAGGTGATGGTGCTCGTCAACGCCAACACTCCCAAGTATGTCAACAACACTTACACTTATGTCTTCTCGCTCAAGTCAGAGAGCAATGCCGAGGGCGATGACCCGGTAATCGTCATGCCGGGCATGCAAGTGGCTGCTATTGATGCATCTACCGACAGCTGGACTGAGAAGATGCTCATGGTGTTTGACGTCGATGGTTATGTCAACCCCGACGACTCATTCGTGGTGGCAAGCGCCGACCATGATGCTGAGGCAGTGCGCGTGCAGCGCTTCACCATCTACAGCAAAGCCGGATACGGCTCCGAGCCCAAGAGCCAAGGCTTCTTTGACCTGCCCGAGGACAAAGCTTCATACAGCGATGGCCTGCCCGTGCTGTTAGGCGTCAACGACGGCACTCTGCACCTCGCCGCCGCCGCTTACGAAAAGCCCTTCTTCAGCGACTCTTATAATTGGGAATTGTCTGAAGACAACTCCTTTGTGCTCACTCGCTATGAGATGCCCGTCAACGGCACCGGCGAGCTGACTCAGGTGGGCACTACCACGATACCTATGGAGGACCCCGAGAGCGAAGACGCGCCATTTGCGCTCTATGGCGTGGGGCAGCTCGACTATATGGACGACATGCAGTTTGACGCCGAGGGCAACCCCACATTTGTCGTCACCCGTGAGAAATGGATCATCTCCACCGACAGCCACGCTGACTCATACTATGTATATAACAGCGCCGGTGAGCGCATCGCCACCATCTTTGAGGATGCTGACAACGTGCTCGCCATGTCTGACGTCAAAGGCTTCGCGCGCCAAAACTGCTTCATCACCACTGATAAAGACGGCAACTACATCTACAACTTCGTCAACATGGATACCTACGACACCGTGCTGACCATGCCCGCTGTCGTTGACGGCAACACCGTCACCACTCAGATGGACCGCGTGGCCGATGCCGAATATGGCTTTAAGTATGTGGCTGCCACCGCCAATGCCGAGAACGATGACCAAGGCCGCGCCTGCGAGGCCATCTATTGGCTCTCGCCCGATGGCACCCACATCGACACCCACCACATCTACCTGGGCAAGAACGTAGCTACCGCCTCTGCCAACCTCAGCGCGGAGGCCGTAAGCCGATACTTGGTCAACACCGATGATGACTACGAATATATGTACCTCGTCAAGCGATACACCGGCGTCTCCTCAAAGACCAAGACCGAGCTATACATCGTAAGCCAAGACAGCGAGCCCATATTCACATACCTGCCTGAAGAGGGTGCCGGCGACATCTACACGGTGTGGACCTTCAATTTTGACTGCAAGCCCACCATCGCCGTGGTGCTGCGCGACGCCAACGATGCGCTCACCATAGAGCTATTCAGCCTCCCGCTGAATAAGTTCCAGTCAGGCGGCAGCGGCACAGCCGAAGACCCCTACCTCGTCAGCACTATCGGCGACCTGATGCAAATCAGCAGCGAGCCCGATGCCCACTTCCGCGTCATCAACGACATTGATGCCGAAAACATCACCATGCCCGAGAGCGAGACCACCTTCACCGGCTCAATCGATGGCGGCAATCACGTGATCAGCAACCTCAGCGTCACAAGCACCGGTCTGCTCGGCAGCATCGTAGGCGTGGAGCCGGCCGACGAGACATCACTCAGCTCCACCGTGATTAAAGACATCATCTTCTACAATCCTACCATCGAGCTCGACAACAACACGTCCACATCAGGCCTCCTGGCCGCCTCGGCTTCACAATATGCCCGCATCGCCAACGTCCACGTCTTCGGTCTCGAAATCGAGGACACGTTCTTTGACAGCGCTTTCGGCGCTCTTGTAGGCGAGCTCACCAACTACGCCTCGGCATCGCAAGTCAGCGTCAACGACTCTTATATCAACGTACCTAATGGCGTCACCGTGGGCGGCATCGCTGCGCGCCTCCGCACAGCAGCCTCTATTGATGCCGCAGCTTTCAACGGCTCTATCATTGCCAACAACGAGGTGGGCGGCATTGTGGGCAACACCTTCGATATGAACCACGCCACCGCCTTGACAAACTGCCACGTCAGCGCCGACATCACCGCCAAGCACACCCTCGGCGGCATCATCGGCAGCGATGACCACAGCCTCGTAGCCAACAACGTGGCTCACGGCACTCTCCGAGCCACCGGAGCCAAAGGCATCTACGGACCCTGCGTCGGCGGCATCATAGGCTCGCTGGCATACCTCTCCGGCAGCGGCACCAAAATTTCAGGCAACATCGCCGCGCAGCAGAGCATTTCCTTCACAACGCCCGAGCCTACCGAAGGCGTTGAGAGTTATGCCTGCGAGACATATCACCGCATCATAGGCGAGACTGACTACAACGCCTACGGCGAAGAGCAAGACGGCTACCTGCACAACAACTTCGCTCTTGAGCCCCTTCCCATACTCAACGACCTGGAGATATATGCCGGCCCTGACGGCACAGAGGGAGCCACTGTCACCAAATCAGAGCTTAATGCCTCTTTCTTGAAAGCCTTAGGCTTTGCTTTCGGCGCCGAGGCCACCACGCCTTGGGACGAGGCTTCGGCCGCTACCGCCCCCAAGCTATACTACGAAGACCAGCCTATGGCCCTCATCGCTGATTGTGAGACATCTTACCTTTATGTAGGCGATAACGGCACTTTGACATTCACCATCGTGGGTGGCAGCTCCGCCGATATGGTCATCGAAGTGTCAAACGATGCTGAGGCCATTGCCGACGTAGAGACCTCTCACCCCACTTACGACACGACTACCATATCGTTCAGCGCCGTGGCCGAAGGCACTGCCACCATCACCGCCACCTGCGGCTCATTCACCCGCACCGTCACTATAGAAGTGCGCGAAGTTGCCGGCATCAACGACATCGTCGCTACTGACACCAACGCCACTCTGGCATACGATGGCCAAGCCGTGCGCTGCAGCGTGGCCGGCAGCCGCATCACAGTGTACAACGCAGCCGGAGCCGTTGTGGCAGCCGGTGAGGCAAGCGTTGACCTGTCATCGCTCTCGCATGGCATCTACATCGCTGCCACCGCTACCGATGCTATCAAAATCGCTAAGTAAGCGCTGAGCGCTACACTATCATCACCTAACGCCATCGGCGAGATATCCCCGTGATTATCTCGCCGATGCTTTATTTCATTGCTGCCTCCAAGATATAGTTCAGAAATAAAGGGCTACTTGCTCCCTACCCTTACACAACAAACTTGTTCGTCCCCGCAAAGACGTTATTACGC
>JAEDNZ010000154.1 GCA_016302215.1 Muribaculaceae bacterium | reverse complement strand
GATGCGCAAAATGATAGTTTTTGTGCAAAAGTTTGGGAGTTGTGTTTGCGATTAGTATCTTTGCGGCGATAATAGGTACGATAATGAAAAATTCATTGCATAGTGACACTACAATGCGAGGCCGACGGATGGCCGGAGCGCGGGCTCTATGGCTTGCTAACGGCATGCAGCCGCAGATGATGGGGCGCCCGGTAATCGCCGTGGTCAATTCGTTCACACAATTTGTGCCGGGCCACACTCACCTGCATCAGGTGGGTCAGGCGGTGAAGGCTGAGATTGAGAGGCTGGGCTGCTTTGCAGCCGAGTTCAATACTATAGCTATCGATGATGGCATTGCTATGGGTCATGGTGGTATGCTCTACTCGCTGCCTTCGCGCGACTTGATTGCCGACTCAGTAGAATATATGGTCAATGCTCACTGTGCCGATGCTATGGTGTGTATCTCCAATTGCGACAAGGTCACGCCCGGCATGTTGATGGCGGCGATGCGTCTGAATATTCCCACGGTCTTTGTCAGCGGCGGCCCTATGGAGGCCGGGCGTGTGGCCGGCAGAGCTGTGGATCTTGTGGATATAATGGTGGAGTCGGCTGATTCCTCTGTGAGTGATGAGGCGGTGGCAGCGATGGAGCGCGGGGGATGCCCCACGTGCGGCTCGTGCTCGGGTATGTTTACTGCAAATTCGATGAATTCACTGACAGAGGCGTTAGGATTGTCGCTCCCCGGCAACGGCACTATTGTGGCTACACATGAGCGCCGCCGCTCTCTCTTTGAGCGCGCGGCGCGCCTGATAGTGGATAATGCTTATGCATATTATCGCGATGGCGATGAGAGTGTGCTGCCTCGCTCCATAGCGTCACGCCGGGCGTTGCTCAATGCTATGACGCTTGACATCGCTATGGGCGGCTCTACAAATACGGTGTTGCACTTGCTCGCCGTGGCTCACGAGGCCGGGGCCGACTTCAGTATCGATGATATTGATGCGCTGTCGCGCCACACGCCGGTGCTGTGCAAGGTGGCGCCTAACTCGCCTTACCACATCGAAGATGTCAACCGCGCCGGCGGCATCCTGTCTATAATGAAGCAGCTCGCCGATGCCGGGCTGATTGATACCTCAGTGGGCCGCGTCGATGGCCTCACGTTAGGCGAGGCTATTGAGAGATATGCCATCGGAGGCAAAGACTACGGCAATGAGGCCGATGCCCTGTGGCACTGCGCTCCGGCAGGCCGCCGCACCACACAGGCGTGGAGCCAAGGCGCCACTTACGACGTTCTCGACACCAACCGCACAGAGGGCTGTATCCGCGATGTGGCGCATGCATATAGCCGCGATGGCGGGCTGTCAGTGCTCCACGGCAACATCGCCGCCGACGGCTGCGTGGTCAAGACAGCGGGCGTAGATGAGAGCATCTTGCGCTTCAGCGGCCGCGCGCGCGTCTTTGAATCGCAAGAAGAGGCTATGGAGGCTATCCTCGCCGACAAGGTCAAAGCCGGCGATGTGGTGGTGATAATCTTCGAGGGCCCCAAGGGCGGCCCGGGCATGCAGGAGATGCTCTATCCCACATCATACATCAAATCCAAGCATCTGGGGCGTGAGTGCGCGCTCATCACCGATGGCCGCTTCTCCGGTGGCACGTCAGGCCTGTCAATAGGTCACATCTCGCCCGAAGCTGCCGCCGGCGGCAATATAGGGCTACTGCGTGATGGCGATATCATAGACATAGACATACCGGCACGAACAATCAACGTAAGGGTCAGCGAGGCCGAGTTAGAGGCTCGTCGCGCCCATGAGCAGGCGCGAGGGTCGGAGGCGTTCACGCCACACCGCTGCCGCGACCGCGTGGTGAGCCGCGCCTTGAAGGCCTACGCCGCCACAGTCACCTCAGCCGACAAGGGCGGGGTGCGCATATTGTAACACATACTAACGATTAGTGATTATGGAAAATAAGATAACAGGCGCGGAAGCTCTGTTGCGCGGACTTCTCCAAGAGGGCGTCACTACCATCTTCGGATACCCGGGCGGAGCTATCCTGCCGGTTTACGACAAGCTCTACGACTACAGTGACCGCTTGCACCACATCTTGGTGCGCCACGAGCAAGGCGCCATTCACGCCGCTCAGGGCTATGCCCGCACCAGCGGCAGCACCGGCGTGGTCATCGTCACCTCGGGGCCGGGAGCTACCAACGTCATCACGGGGCTGTGCGATGCCATGATTGACAGCACGCCGCTGGTGGTAATCAGCGGTCAAGTCGGTGCACAATACTTAGGCAGCGATGCCTTCCAGGAGACTGACTTAGTGGCTATGACACAGTCTATCACCAAGTGGGCATTTCAGGTGCGCCGCGCCGAAGATGTGCCGTCGGCGATAGCACGAGCCTTCTATATCGCGCGCTCAGGGCGCCCCGGACCGGTGGTGCTCGACATTGCCAAAGACGCGCAGATAGGGTTGCTCGACTGGCACTACGAGCCGCTGACCTACATTCGCTCATACGATCCTGACCCGCAGGTCGATGCCACCGCCGTGGCGCAGGCCGCCGACCTTATTAACAATGCCGCCCGGCCCCTGATTCTCGTGGGGCAAGGCGTGGCTATCTCCGGCGCCTGCGATGAGCTGAAACGCTTTGCCGAGCGCATCGACGCTCCGGTAGCGGCCACGCTGCTGGGGCTGTCGTGCTTCCCCTCGGTGCATCGCCTGTACAAGGGCATGCTCGGCATGCATGGCAACATAGGCCCCAACTGGGCCACCAACCAAGCCGACGTGATAGTAGCTATAGGTATGCGCTTTGACGACCGCGTCACCGGCAACACCGAGCATTATGCTCGCCAGGCGCGCATCGTGCACATCGATATTGACAATGCCGAATTTGACAAGACCGTGCACGCCGACGTGGCCATCCACGCCGATGCCCGGCAGGCGCTGTTAGCGCTGCTCCCCAGAGTGCACCGCAGCAAACACACCGAGTGGATAGATAAGCTCGACAAGTGCAACGCCGTGGAGCGCCGCGAGGTCATCGACCGCGAGATGCACCACACCGGCTCCAAGCTCACCATGGGCGAAGTGGTGGCCGCTGTGTCAGCAGCCTCCGGCAGCCGCGCTATCGCCGTCACCGATGTGGGTCAAAACCAGATGATGACAGCGCGATATTTCAACTTCACCGAGACGCGCTCGCTAATCACCAGCGGCGGCCTGGGCACCATGGGCTTTGGCCTCCCGGCAGCCATCGGCGCCAAGATAGCGCGCCCGGACCGCGAGGTATGCTACATCGGCGGCGATGGCGGCTTCCAGATGACCATCCAGGAGCTGGGCACGATAATGCAATACGGCGTAGCGGTGAAGATGGTGGTGCTCAACAACAACTTCTTGGGCAATGTGCGCCAATGGCAGGATTTATTCTTCGGCAAACGCTTCTCGCAGACGCCGATGGCCAACCCCGACTTCCGCGCCATCGCCGCCGCTTACGGCATCAGCGCCGAAGATGTGGCCGAACGTCACCAGCTCCACGATGCCGTCAGTCGCATGATAGCCTCGCCCGATGCTTACTTGCTCAACATCAACATCGATGAGACAGACCTGGTGCTGCCTATGACTCCTGCCGGCAAGCCCGTAGATTATATCATGCTTGACCGCAACAGATTATTTGAATTTCAAGATTAAGCTATGCAATCACCCCAACGCGAACTATTCACCATCACCATATACTCCGAAAACTCGGTAGGCGTGCTCAACCAGGTGTCAAACATCTTCACACGCCGATGCCTCAATATCGAAGACGTATCGGCGAGCGTATCGTCAGTGCCGGACATCCATAAGCTCACCCTCACCACGTGGGCTGACCGCCCCACTATGGAGAAGGTGGTCAAGCAAATAGAGAAACTCGTAGATGTCATCAAAGCCGTGCTTTACACCGACGATGAGATTGTGTATCAAGAGATTGCGCTCTACAAGGTGGCTACCGCCAAGCTTATGGAGGAGAATATGCTCGAGAGCATCATACGCCAGCACAACGCCCGCATCCTCGAGCTGACCACCGAATATGTGGTAATCGAGAAAGCGGGCCACACCTGGGAGATTGAAGCCCTCTTGGGCTGCCTCCGCAAATATGGCATCACGCAGTTTGTGCGCAGCGGCCGCGTGTGCGTGACAAAATCGCCCATCGAATATATTGACCAATTTCTCGAGCAACAAAAAGAGCGTCGCAAACGTTGTAT
>JAEDNZ010000153.1 GCA_016302215.1 Muribaculaceae bacterium | reverse complement strand
AAAGCGCGCCGCCTTAGCTCTTCGCTCAGGCGACGCGTTGTGGCATTGTGAACAGTGAGCGCTGAGGCTTACTTACGGATGCCGAGCTCTTTTTGTGCGATGATTGCGCGGTAGCGGTTGATGTCCTTCTTGATGAGGTAGTCAAGGAGGCGACGACGCTTACCAACAAGCATCTTAAGAGCGCGCTCAGTAGTATGATCTTTGTGGTTTGACTTCAGGTGCTGAGTCAGGTGAGCAATACGGACAGAGAATAATGCAATCTGGGCTTCAGGCGAGCCAGTGTCAGTCTTACCCTTACCGTACTTCTCGAAGATCTGTACTTTTTCTTCAGAACTTAAGTGCATTCTTTCGGAGATTTAAAATAGTTAATAATATATGTTGATATTTTAGCGAGTGCAAAGGTATGCAATTTTTTTGTAACTGCCAAATATTTCGGGCATAAAGCGCCCCGGACGACGGGCGATGGTGTCTCAATCGAGGCTGTCGCGGTCTTTGATGGGGTTGCGGAAGTAAATCTTCTCGTCGATATACTCTTGGGTTGCGATGAGTGTGGGTTTGGGCAGCTTCTCGTAGTAGCGAGAGATTTCAATCTGCTCGCGGTTTTCAGAGATTTCTTCGAGGTTGTCATTGAGCGAAGCAAACTCCTGAAGCTTTTTTTCGAGGTCGTGCTTCATCTCGGCTGCTATTTGATTAGAGCGTTTAGCTATAACGCATACAGTCTCATAGATGTTGCCGGTCTGCTGTGCGAGCTCCACGAGGTCGCGAGTCACGGTGTTGAGCGGAGCATTGCTTTTCTTGTAATCCATAATGCTATTGTTTCGTATCTTCTTGTTGTGATTTTTTGCGTTTGATAAGTGATGGGGGGGGGTAGCGTCAGTCGCGGGCATGCTTTTGAGCGATCTTGAATATGTTGTCGGCCTCGCCGCGGCTTGGGCTGTCGGGGTAGTTGTTGATGAAAGAGTAGTATTCGTCAATGACTTCTCGGAAGCGGTCGGGCTTGCGCTCATCTACGCTCATGTTAGCCTCTTGATAGCGCGCTTTGAGGATTAGGAGCTCGAGAGCCTCCTTGTATTTGGAGTAGGGGTATTTCTTGATGGCGTTGCGGGCCACGATGACGGCGCTCTCGTAGTTGTTGCCCATATAGTTGCCCAGGTTGTAGTAGAGCTGAGCATTCTGGAGCTCTTTGAGCGTGAGCTTATCTTGGAGCTCAAAGATAGCACCTTGAGCAATAGACACTTTGTCGCTGCGGGGGTAGTAGTCGAGAAATGCTTGGAGCTCCTCGATGGCCTTTACCGTCTCCGACTGGTCGAGCTGGGGCTCCGGAGAGTCGAGGTAATAACCATATCCGCAGTAGAAGCGGGCCTCCTCAGCATACTTGCCTTTGGGGTATCGGCCGTAGTAGCTTTTGAAGATAGAGCCGGCAGTCTGGTAGTCCTTGTTCTCATAGTTGCTCATGCCCCACAGATACATAGACTCCTCGGCCTTGTCAGTGCCCTTGAAGACCGTTACGCAGTCTTGTAGGAGTGTCGAGGCCTGGACATAACGCTTCTGCTCGTAGGCACGCTTGGCGTAGCTGAATTTGTAGTTGTAGTCATCGCTTTTCTGCACACGCTGATACTCGCCGCACGAGCACAATAGCGAGGCGAAGATGATGGTTATGAATAGCTGTCGGACTGCTGACATATTTTTGCGCTTTTATCAGAATGCAAAGTTATAACTTTTCTGCGAAATATCGGCTATATAGATATGTAATATTAACAAACAATAAGCAAAAAACGGCGTTTACGTCGCGATGCAGCACACAAATCCAACTTTTTTGGCGACAAATGTGATGAATGTCGCGCTTATTTTGTAACTTCGCACAAAATATAAATGCCACAACAATTATTATCCCAAACATGATAGTCATAGGTATCGCCGGGGGTACCGGCTCGGGCAAGACCACCGTGGTGCGAAAGATAATAGATAGCTTTCCCGCGGGCGAGGTAGCAGTAATGCCACAGGACAATTATTACAAAGACTCCAGCCATGTGCCCGTGGAGGAGCGCTCGAAAATCAATTTTGATGAGCCTGCCGCTATCGAGTGGCCACTGCTTGTGGAGCACCTGCAGCAGCTGCGGAGCGGCCGTAGCATTGAGATGCCCACATACTCATACCTGACGTGCACGCGGCAGGCCGAGACCGTCACGGTGCAGCCGTGTGATGTGGTCATCGTGGAGGGTATCCTTGTGCTTACCGACCCCGTGCTTCGCAATATGCTCGATATCAAAGTGTTTGTCGATGCCGATGCCGATGACCGTCTCATCAGAGTCATCGCGCGCGACTGCATAGAGCGCGGTCGCACGCCGCAGATGGTTATAGACCGATATCAAGACGTGCTGAAGCCTATGCACTGCCAATACATAGAGCCGTCAAAGCGTTTTGCCGACCTGATAGTGCCTCAGGGAGGCAGCAACATCGTGGCCATCACACTGCTCACCGACTACATCGAGAGCCGTCTGCGTGTCAGCTCGCGCGGCGTCCGATAATTAAGCCACGGATTAACACCGCTATATTTATCACCGCAATTGTAATTAACGCCAATGGCAAAGTTATTCCGTCTCAATCGCGATGCCGAGAGCAAAGCCGAGCAGCTGCCCACGCCCGACTTCTTTGCGGCGCCGGCTGCCGATGCTCCGGAGTCTGATATCATCATCGGCGCCGATGGTGACGTCCCGGAAGACAGCGCCGCCGAGGCAGAGACCGCCGCGCCGCAGCGTATGGTGCTGCGCACCGATAATCTGGTCAAGAAATACGGCAAGCGCACCGTGGTGAACCATGTCTCCATCGATGTGACGCAAGGCGAGATAGTGGGCCTCCTCGGCCCCAACGGAGCGGGCAAGACCACCACTTTCTACATGACGGTGGGTCTGATACAGGCCAACGAGGGTCGCATCTTCATCAACGACCTCGACATCACCAAATATCCCGTGTATCTCCGCGCCCAAAACGGCATCGGCTATCTGGCGCAAGAGGCGTCGGTCTTTCGCAATATGTCAGTTGAAGACAATATCCTGTCGGTGCTGCAGATGACCAAAATGACGCCGGAGGAGCAGCGCGAGAAGCTCGAGAACTTGATATCGGAGTTTTCGCTTGAGACAGTGCGCAAGAACCACGGCAATGCCTTGTCAGGCGGCGAGCGACGTCGCACCGAGATAGCGCGCTGCCTGGCCATCAACCCCAAGTTTATCATGCTCGATGAGCCTTTTGCGGGCGTTGACCCCATCTCTGTGGAAGACATACAGACCGTCATCTACAAGCTCAAAGAAAAGAATATAGGCATCCTCATCACCGACCACAACGCCCCCGAGACGCTGTCCATCACAGACCGCGCGTACCTGCTCTTTGACGGCCGCATCTTGTTTCAAGGCACGTCAGAGGAGTTAGCCGAAAACCCGATAGTAAAGGAGAAGTATCTCGGCCGCAACTTTGTATATCGCCGTAAGCAATTCTAAACGAATATCTTACGCGCCATCACACCCATCACTATGTTTATAGCATCGCAGAAACGCAAGACCAATATCGCCGAATATCTGCTGTATATGTGGCAGGTAGAGGATATCATACGCGCCAATGACCTGGACATCGCCAAAATACGCGGCACAATCATAGACACATATCCGGGTCTCGATGCGCCACAGCGCAAGCAGTTGGAGGAATGGTATGAGTCGTTTATCGATATGATGCGCAGAGAAGAGGTGGTGAGCGGCGGCCACCTGCAAATCAATAACAACACGCTGGAGATGCTGCGCGAGCTGCATACGGCGCTCCTTGGCGATGAACGTTTTACCGACTATTCGCGCGCGTATTACGAGGCCTTGCCTATCATAGTAGAGCTGCGAGCACGACAAGGCGACACCAAGCACGACGAGATAGAGACGTGCTTTGATGCACTCTATGGCATCTTGCTGATGCGGCTGCAGCATAAGACAATCAGCGCGGCCACGTCAGAAGCCATGGCCAAGGTCACGCGGCTGATAGCACTGTTAGCGAGCTATTTTCATCGCAACGAGGTCGAGGATATCTTCCGCCGCGACAATGAGCTGTGAAGTAAGCGGCGGAACGTGGGCACGGGGTGTGTGGTAAGCTCTTTAAGGTCATTAGGGCTTTAAGGAGTGGTGATTTTGCTTTTGCTTTTGATTTAAGCGCCGGTGCCTGCCGGCATGATTTGTATTAAGGGGTTAGTAATCGGGTTAATTGTAGGGGTTAAAGGGTTAATAAATAGGGATAGTACATACCGGCAGGCAGGTGTTTATGATAG
>JAEDNZ010000005.1 GCA_016302215.1 Muribaculaceae bacterium | reverse complement strand
GCAGACTCTATAGCAGAGCCGTCGGCAAAGACTACCTTTGCATAAAGCTCGCCGCTGAAGGTGCTGTGAGGAGTGAAGGTAAGGTCAAACGCAAGGTCGTTGTCGGGGACATAGCCATTGCCACCGAAAGCGGGGCCGGCGATTTCAGCGCCGGGCTTAGAGGCTAAAAGCTCGTCGGCAGCGCCATCAGTGTGCTTGAGATATACACATACGGTGTAGTCATCGGCGGCTACGGGTGTGGGCAGCAGGTTGCGCAGCGTCACCGTGGCCTTGAGCGGGCTGTTGACCTCACCATGGAGGGCAAAGTCAGTCTTGACGATTGACACATCGCGCGTGACGGCCACGGGTGTGCCGCCACAGATGTTATCGAGGCGGATAGAGCCTTGATACTCGTCAGTGTGGTGAGCGCGGAAGGCTACATAATATTCGCCGGCGGGCATATCGCTAATCTCAAAGTGAGAGAATGCTTTGCCGTATTTGTACGATGCATCTGAGGTAATCAGGAATGCGGGGTCCTCAGAGGTAGAGGTGTATTCGTGGAGCTCGGTCCAGTTGACACGGTCAGTAGAATATAGCACCTGGATGTGAGCGGCATTGTTATCAACCTTAGCTACATCAAATGAGATGATATCGCCCTGAGCGATGATGAGCTTGGGAGTGACAATGTCATAGGGGCCAAAGCCGGTTGCGCTATATCCGAAATTGGTTTGTGCGCTGTAATCGTTGCCGGGATAGCCCATGTCATTGGTGTAGCGCGAATACCAGCCATACTTTGAGTAGCCTTGATACTCGAGATCCACCTTCATCGATGCAGCGGCATCGTTAGCCTCAAAGTTGCAGAAGAACTCGCTCTCAGTGGCGATGCGGCCGGCGAGATTGAGCGAGAGCTGGCCGCCGTCATATTTGATGACGAGAGCGCCGCTCTTGATGCCGGTGACGGCAGCGGCGCGTGTCACGGCAAAGCGAGTGGTGCCCAGGCCCTCGATAGCGGTGCCTACGGTCAAGCTGCAAGTAAAGCCTTCGGGCACAACGACCTCGGTGATGCTCATGGCCTTGCCGCCGGTGTTGTTGAGTGAGAGCATCATGCCGATGTCTTCACGCGAGGTGCCCATGTCAAAGGTGGCGCCGTCGGCGAGGGTGGTGTCGCGGTTGGTGGCAGCGCTATACACGAGCACGGGCACTATCTCGTAGGGCACGGCTGTGATGGTGCCGGTGGTGAGGTAAGAGCCGGTGCAATTCTCCACGAAGCGGAATTTCATACCGTCGGTGGCGATATTGGGATAGTCGGCAATATTGAGCGTGGCGCTGATGATGATGTCGGCGAGGCTGCTGCCTATGGCGAGCTCAGCAGTCAGTGGCAGTGTGGCGAGCACGGTGGCGGCGTCGTCATCGGTGACGATGCTCACGCTGTAGTTCTCGACAGTGGAGTCGAGAGCTTTCTCACCTACGTTGGTGACGATACCGTTAAGCTCGACGGTGAAGTTGCCGTCAGCATCGCAGGCCACCTTTGAGTCGGAAGACGGTGTCACTGACTCAACCTTGAGCATAGCACGCGGGGTGACGTCAGCCGAGGCAGCATTGAGATTGTCGATGAGCACATTTGCCATCTGGATACCCACGCGCGTGTTTTCGGGCAGCTCGCCCAGCGACACTGTGGTGAAGCCATCAGTGGTCAGCTCCCCGGTAAAGGTGATTTCATCGCCTTTGGTGAGCGCGCCATCTACCATGCTGAATTTGTAGAAGTGAATACTACCTGATGACACATACTTCTTCACGGCTAAAGTCATCTCGCCGGTGATAGGCGGCGTGATAAGGTAGTCTTCAGCGGTGCCTGAGCCATAATAACTATTAATGTAGTTGTTGCCGGCATACAGAGCTTGAGAGCCATCGACACCGCCTGTCGATTTGAATTCATAAGCCACATAGAAATTTCCCGCATAGCCGGCACTCACAAAGTTGGCTATGTGGTCCCAACCTATGCCAAGCTTGAAGTTGCGGTTTGACGATCCATACGAGCTGGAGTTGGTCGGTACCGCAGTCTCGAAATCGACGGTGAAGGGCGACTCAATCTGCGCCATAGCCGTAGTGGCGCAGAAAGCAGTAGCCAACAACACTGCCGATAATCGAGTAGATAACGTTTTGATACTCATTGTTACCTTGGATTTAAGTTAATAATTGATTGATTGTAATTGGTTTATTGCTTGTACCTTTTGTGGTATCTGAAACCCTTAGAAAGCGAGTATGGGGCGCAGGTAGCAGTCGCCATTGTACCACTCGGCCATGCACTCAATCATGGCAGAGCCATCGGTCTTGGGCGAGCCTACCTCAAAGATGCACATAGCCTCGTCGTTGTATCGCGAGCATGTCCACAGGGGGCAATATGCGCGGTAGTCGCTGGCCTTATAGTTGAAGGGATCCCATACATATTTGTCATAGTCAACACGCACGAGCAGCTCCTTGTCGCTGTCGGCGACCTTGGCGAGCGTAGCGTTGAAGATATCCATCGGTGCCTCGGGGAGGCTCTTTTCAGAGCAGTTGTAAGTGGCATCTGACTCTACGGTGCGCCACGCCAGCATAGTGCTCGCGGTCTTGCTGCCGCAGAGGTTGGCGATGATGTCCCAAAGCTGGCCGGTGGAGGGTATGAACCACCGGCTCGAGGTCTCGGGGTGCTCGCGTATGTCGGTGTAGTATATTGCGGGGCATTTGCTCTTGAGCATGGCGCCGTAGATGTCAATGGCATTGGCGCAGGTGGTGCGGCCGTCGATATCGGCATACCAGGTGGTGGCGAGCACACAAGGGCCTACGTTGGCGGTGTACTCCTCGTCCCAGGTATATTTCACGGTGGTGAAAGTCTGGCCGTTGGTGCCCACATTGCCGGGGTCGTGGACAAAGGTTGAGCTGATGACATATCCGTGGGTGTATCCGGCGTCTTTGTCGGCTTGCGCCATACGGTCGGGGTTGGTCATAGCCACGATGCCTATCACCTTCTTGCCCTCGATGGGAGCGGGCTTCTCCTCAGCCCACACGGGCGAGGTGCCGTCATCGTTGATGCTGATAAGTCCGCCATCGCTCCATGTGCCGTCGCTATAATAGTAGTCGCCCACCTTAGGCTCGGCCACGGGCACTTCTATCTCCTCGGTCTTCTCGTTGTAGGTGATGCTTTGCACCTCATCGAGATAGAAGCGTGCGCCGGCGCCCTCCTTGGGGTTAATCATAATATAGCGGTAAGGGGGAGTGGTCTGTGAGTAGTCAAAGGTGGCATTGACCAGGTCAGCGATGTTGAACACCACGGGGTCGCCCTCGTGAGGGGTTACTATCAGCTGCTTGGTGGTGACGGTGGTGGTCTCAGCCACGGCGGCGGTCGCCAACAGAGCGGCTGCCGCGATGATCATTATTGTGTGGCGTGCTTTCATCGTATTAAGGTTTTATAGGCACGATTGCCTGATTTCACGATATACAGGCCGGGGCGCATATTCTCGGAGAGCACGCGGCGGCCGGTGAGGTCATAATACACGGCGGCGGCATCAGCTGCATCAGCTGCTGCGATGTCAGCAACGCCCGACGGGTCATACTGAAAGGTGATTTCGCCGAGGTCAGCCCACTCCACGGTGGCTATCGGCTCGTTGTCATGGCTGACGATGGTCATCGCTTCGGTGCTGAATGTCAGCTCTTTGATGTCATCAATAGCAATGACTTGCGGCTCTTGCGCGCTCAGGAGGCTCAGCGTCATGGTGTCGTCTGCCGATGAGGCATAGGCCACCACGGGCATCGTCACAGACAATGCAAGCGCCATGGGTAATGTAAATTTCTTCATAAGCATATTGTATTGGATTTGCGTGAAATATCACTGTGCTGCAGCTTTCCACATTCATAAAAAGTGGTCGCAAGTTAGAAATATTTTTGATAATATGCAACAACATAGGTTAAAAAATGATTTTTATGCGAAAAACCGGCACAAAAATCACACAAAATGCCAATCCTACTGCCGCCTCATAGGCAGCGATGCACGACACTAAATCAGGCATTTATCATACTGCGCATCAGCGCGCCAGCGACATATTGACCGACAGGCCGTAAGAGGTATTTGTTGTGGGATATGACGATGTGGTGACCACCGGCGTGTTGACCTGGTGGTCAAAGTAAGCCTTCAGGGTGATGCGCTTGGAGAGCACATACGAGGCGCTGAAGTTGATATTCATCGTCTTGGTGCCCGAGGTGGGCTGAGTGTAGCTATTCTCGATGCGGCGTATCAGGGCCGTATTGTTGGCGATGGAGAATTCGGCATCGAGCGTCAGGTCATTGCTGACACCGGTCTGCGAGCCTTTCATCTTGAGCACGGTGTTGAAGCCCACAATCTTGTATCCGGCGCCGATGGTGAGGCCGCGCTGCGAGGCCTCCACAATCTGTCCGGCCGACGTGTTGAGCGTGAGGGTGCGCGAGTCGCGATACTCGGCGTTGAAGCGCATCTCGTTTTTGAGGGTGACGTTGACACCTATCAGCGGCGCAAACTTCTCGGTGATGGCCACTGATGATATATTGAACGGCGATGATGGCACGGGCTGACCGCTAATCTCATCGAGGGTGAAGCCCAGGCGCTGACCATCAAGGCTAACCCAGTTGAGGTAAGAGGAGTATGAGCCCACCGAGTAGGTGCACTGGTAGGCGTGCGACACGGTGAAGGTCTTGAAGATATTGCGCATATTGCCCAGGTTGATGAAGCCGTCGTATGTGATGCGCCAGTTAGGCATCACTGATGCAAACGAGGGGAATGGGTCAAGGGTGACCTTGGCGGCATTGGTGCCGGTATAAGCGGCGACGAAGGCCGGAATGAGCACATCGCCGGAGCTGGCGCTGACAGAGCCTACCGCCGGGTCAAAGTCGTGGCCGGCATGGGGGGTGCCGGCGATAAACCCGGCATCGGGATATTGAGTGCCTATATACTGCGCCTCCACACGATTTCTGACGGTCTCGATGTTGCTGATAAAGTTGTTGAAGGTGCCGGACTCGTAGTTGTTGTCGGCCGACATTGACTTAAGGGCGGTGGCGATGGCGCAGTGAGTCTTGGTGTAAGAGCCGGTGTAAGTGGTGGGTATGCCGTCATACATAAACTGCATCTGCGTGGAGCGGTTGTCGGTGCGGTTCATGGTGAGCTGCACCTTGAAGCCCTTGAAGAGCTCAAAGTTGGCCTCAATGTTGAGCTCGTTGGCGCGCGACCACACCGCCGGCGAGGTTTGGCCGTCATCAGTGATGAGCCAGCCGCGGTCCAGGGCACGCTGCACATAGTCATCGCCCACAAAGCCGAAGGCGAAATCCAGGCCGGGAGCCATAGGCCCATAGTGAGTGGATTGGCCGAAGACATCGCCGATGTCGGGGTTGAACAGCGGCAGCGACAGCGACTTGGTGTTGCGGTAGCGCACCGAGATGTTACGCGGCGACATCACCAGGCGCAGCGCATACTCGCCCACGTTGCGCCACAGCGATTTCTCGTCTTTGAGGACCTCCACGATGGTGAATTTGAGCTTCTGCGAGCCGCGCGTGAGCACCTCCACGGTGTTTTGGTCAACAACGCGTGTCTTCACCGGTGTGGGCGTCGCCGCATCGTCGGCAGTCACGGCGCTGACCTTGACCTTGGACGTGCGCAGGTTGTGCTTGATGAGCACGGTGGTGTCGGGCTTGAGGGCAAAGTCGCGCTCAAACTTCTTGGGCTTCTTTTGGGTGGTGGTGGTGCGCTTGTTGGCAAAGCGTTTGTTGACCTCCTTGAGTATGGGTATCTTGTTGTAGAAGGTCTCAAAGTTGATGCGGCCGTCGGCGTTCCACACCGCCTGATTGGCGATGGTGTTGCCCAGGCGCTGGCCGTCGATAGTGGCTCCGCGGTCCCACCGATATGTGGCATTGTAGCTGACCGAGCCGGTGAGGAAGTCAATGACGGGTATTTTGGAGAATGGCGCCTTATATTGGGCGGTAAAGGTCTGGTTGTAGCTCCAGGGCGTGCCCAGCGAGAGTATGCTCTGCCATACCGTGTCGCGCCACTCCTTGTATTTGTCTGGGAATAGCTTGCGATTGACGGCTCCGGTAGGCTCCTCGATGCGCGCCGAGGTGTTGGAGTTGAATGTCAACGACAGCGACTTGGTGAGGTTCCAGTTGATGGCGAGCTGGCGGTCCCACAGGAAGTTCTTGCTCACCGACACGGGCATCTGGAACATCACATCTGCCTCGGAGCGTGTCTGCTGCTCGTAGTAGTAGCGCGACATATTGGTGAGGAAGGTGAAGGTGTTGGGCAGCCACTGTATCTCCCAGTCGCGGAAGAATTTGAGGTTCTTGCTCTTGCTCTTGAGCCAGCCGAAGGGTTTCAGACCCTTGATGAAAGGCGAGTAGGAGTACTGGAATGAGCCGCGATAGTCATTGGTGTATTCATACTCTATGGTGGGGTCCATCTTGGTCTGCTTGGTGAAGGAGAAGTTGATGGTGAAGTTGGCGGGGTCCCACGGCATGGGCTTCTTGCTCTGGACATCAAATTTGAGGCCGGAGATAGAGAAGTTTTGTATGGTGGTGCGCTCAATGGCAAAGGCCTCGATGGAGTCTCGCTCCTCCTTGGTGGCGCAGTCGTCGAGGGCATCGCTCAGCAGCACGTCCTTGTCGAGAGGGTTGTACTTCGGCGCGGTGCGCTCTTTTGATATCGAATAGTAGATGGGAGCGTGGAGCTTGGCGCCGGCCGGCAGGAAGCGCCCCAGGTCAGCCTGCACCGCCACGTTGTACTGCTGATAGTCGTCAAGGCGGCGGTCATTGAGGCTCTGATCCACGCCGCCAAAGCCGGCGGTCTCGACGTGAGCGCCCACGTTGACGGTGGCGATATCGCTCATAGCCAGCGTGGCATTGGCCTTGACGGCCCAGCCGCCGTCGTTGTCAAAGTCGGTGACTTTGAGCTCGTTGACCCAGATGGTGCCGCTCTTGGTGGTGGCGGAGTTGTTGCGCACGCCTATTAGTATCACCCTGACATCGCTGAGTGAGGGATTGCCCAGCACGGCCATGCGGTTGCGCTCGTTGTCGGGGTCGCGCCCGGTGTAGAGCACGGCATATCCCACGCCGCTCTGCTCGTCGCGCTTGGCGCGATTGCGCTCTTTCTTGAGATCGACGAGGCTCTGGAGGCTCAGGTCGAGATAGTTGGACTCGGGCCACACGATGTATCTGTCAGAGGGCAGGTCGTTGTTGTAATGTCCGGCTGGCGTGAGCGTCAGCGGTATCTCATATTCGTAGTAGTTGTTTTTGACATCAGAACCCAGGCGTATGAAGATAGAGAGGTCACCGGCGCGGAGGTCTGACGCATCATCGATAAGGCTCTCGGCGTGAGTCCACATCTGCAGGCGCTTGTAGTTGCGCAGGTCCAGCTGGGTGTTGCGATACACGCCGCGAGCATCGCCGGCAGCGAGGTTGAGAGCCTTGAGCGACATTGACTGCTCGTTGAGCTGCGTGATTTGGCTCTGGCCGGGATCTACGATACGGGTCACGCCGGGAGGCAGCACATAGTTGACCGGCTCGCGCCCGGCATTCTCCTCAATGTTGACCACGGAGATGTCGAGAGTGCCGTCGGCGGGAGCATCGCCGCGATTGTTGAGGTTGAAGTCATAGCCACGCCACTCGCCGCGCACCAGCTCGAGGGTGGCAAAGCGCAGGTGGATTACTTGCTTGAAGCCCGTCATAAACATGCGGGCGAAGCGTATGGTGGTGAAGTCATTGATCGAGCCTACCACGCGCTCATAGTCAGAGAGGGGTATCTTGAACTGATACCATGTGACTTGCTGGTCCTTGCCGTCGCGTGTGCGCACCATTGAGGTCTGCTTGTCGGCGATATGGTTCTTGCCTACCACGAGGTCCTCGGGGCGTATTGACACCTTATATTGGAAGTAACGCTCATACTCGTTGAGGGTATTGTCCTGGTTGATATCCTCCACATCGGGGGTGCTGCGCGAGGTCTGATAGAGCTGGTCATCGACATCTTCGGGGGCGAGGGAGTTGCCCTCGGTGCCGTTGTAGCGCTTATAGCGGGCGAGCACTCCGAGGCGCTGCTCGTCGTAGTCATAACCGCGATAGAAGTGGTAGTTATCGCCGGCGGGGTCGTTGAGCGGCGAGAAGGGGTCAGCCTGCATGGTCTCTATGGCGGCCGGCGACAGCTTGGCGCGGAGGCGGTCAAGGTAGTCGCTGTAGGTGGGGAAGTTGAACTCGTCGTCAGTGGATAGTCCGTTGAGACCCACGTCCTGTGTCTTGCGCGACGAGGTGTTGTTGTCAAACGAGTAGGTGAGCGAGTTTTGTGTCGATACCCTACCCCACACGGTGTTGGTGAGATACTGGTCGCTGCCGTCGATGGGTATGCCGTTCTCATAGCTCTTGAGGCCGTCCTTGAGGATATCCTCTGACATCTCGCCGAAGTTGAAGTATAGGTCTCCGCCCTCTTGGTTGGGGTTGTCGGGATCCATAAAGGGGTCCATGAGCCAGAATTGCACATACTCGATGTTGCTCTGCTCAAAGTTGGTATTGTCCATCTTGCGCATGATGCCGCCCCATCGCTTCTCGGGGAAGAGGAGATTGCCCTCGGAGTCTATGTTGTCAGTGTCGAGGTTGTAAGGGCCGCGCTCTGTGGGGTAGAAGGAGAGGTTGAGCGTCTGCACCGTAGATGACTCGCCGTAGGTGAGCTCGCGCCCGGGGAAGATTTCGCGCGAGGTGACTTCGCGCACGTAGGGGTTGGAGAGCTGCTCGAGGTCGCTCTTGAGGTAGCTGGGCGCCAGCGAGGAGTTGCGGTCGGTGAACATACGGTCAATATAGTACCAGTTGAGGAGGGCACGGTTTTTGCCGTAGTCGATGTTGTCGCTCAGAGCCGCCTCGGGGAAGAGCGCGTCAGAGGAGCTGTCGTAAGGCGTAGAGGCAAGAAACCAGGCGTAGGGCGAGCGCAAATCCACACCCGTCTGGCTGGACTCGAAGTCATCGACATACGATGAGCCTTGCGCCGAACCGGACTTCTGGCTGTGGGGCACTAACTGGGCATATTCGGCGGTGAGGTTGAGGCGCGAGGGCTGTGTGGCGGTGACGGTGGGTATCTTGTTGAGCAGGTTGGTGAGCCACATAAACTCCTGATTATACGAGAGGTTAAAGCCAAACATAGTGTTGTTGACCACCTCATCGCCGATGTTCACCTTCTCTACAAGGGGCTTCTCGGAGAAGTGGAGCAGCGTACCGCCCACGGTCAGGTTTTTGTTGAATTTATACTGCAAATCCAAGCCTAAGAGCGTCTTGCGCTGAGTGGAAAACATTGACTGGTTTTCGAGCGAGACGCTGATGCTCTGGCCGGAGTCTATGATTGACTGATTGGTGATGGTGACGATGCCCATGGCATAGTCAACGGTATAGTCTGAATTCTCGGTGAGGGTGACACCGCCGGCAGTCACCACCACCGAGCCTCGCGGCACATTCATGGCGTTGAGGCGTATCTGCGAGCCTGAGGAGGCCTGATACTCGCCGGTGAGCACAAATTTGTTTTTGTCGGCAAACTGGCGCGCCACCACCAGGGTGGAGTCGTAAAGCTCTTGATACACATATTTCTGAGCCAGCACGGGGTCTGTGAATTTCGACGCCAGGTGCGAGCCGAAAGGCTCCACCACCGGGAATATCACCTTGCCGGTGGCTGACTGCACGGTGTAGCCCTCGATGAAGTCAAAGAAGCCGTCAGGGTTGGACTCTTGGTTGGAGTCGAGGCGGTCAAGGTTCATCACCTGCAGCAGCGACTTGTCATTGAGCCCCGGCGCGGGCAGATACACCAGCTGAGTGCCCGTGGTGTCGCTCATATATTTGATGTTGAGCTTGAAGTTGTTGCGCTGTATCTGATAGCCGCCCAGCGAATACACGTTCTTCATCATAAGGTCCCACATGGGCACATTGGGCGAGGCCGTGGTGCCCTTGAGCATCTTGACGTAGAGCGACTGGTCAGTGGAGGTGATGTCGCCGGAGAACTCGCCCACCTGATATACCTGGCCGCCGTAGGTGTATTCGTAAGCCACGGCGAGCACCTCGTCAGAGTTGATGGCGCTCTTGATAGAAATGTATCCGAGCGTGGCGTTGAGGGTATATTCGCTCGATGAGAGCAGGCGCGCGCTCTCCACCTTTTCATAGTCGCGGCCGCCCTCGATGCCGTAGGCCGACAGGGGCTCGAGCGCCTGCGTCACGGTGTTGATGTTGCGTGCGCCGGGGTATTGCTCTTTGATGACGGAGATAAGATTGTTGGAGTTGTTTGACGGATTGGCCATACCCGGATTGGGACTCCAATAGTTTGAGGCAAGACGCTGATTTTCACCTAAATCCATAAAGGCCACCAAGTTGCGAGCCTGCTCATAGCGGCCGCTTTTGTTGGTGACCCACACCTCGATGCGGGTAATGTTGACGCCTGACGACACATGAGGCAGCCGCGAGGCAAAGGTGTCATAGTTGTCGCGGAAGAAATGGCCCAAGAAGAAGTGACGGTTGGCATCATACTCATCGGCATTGACCGTAAACTCGGTGGCTTGCACGCCGCCTTTGGTATTGACGGTCTTGGACTCGGAGTTCTGCTGCGAGAGGAGCGCCGTGGCCGTGAGCTTGCCAAACTGCAGCTTGGCCTTGAAGCCGAAGAGCGCCGTGCTGCCTCGTATCAGCGACGACCCCGTGGTCATGGACACATTACCGGCCTCGATTTCCTTGACGATGTCGTCCTCGCCGCCCTCATAGGCCAGCTTGAGGTTCTTTGAGTCAAAGTCAAAGGTAGCGTCGGTGTTGTAGGTCATGTTGAACTTCATGCGGTCGCCAACGCTGGCGGCAATGGTGGCCTGTATCTTTTGGTCAAAGTCAAAGTAGGTCTTGCGGCGCGATTGCATCGACAGCGACGGATTGTCGGTAGAATTGCTCTTGATGCCCATCTGCACCTGCACCGAGCCTTGTGTCTTGAGCTGCACGCCGCCGGGGCCGAAAATCTTCTCCAGCGGTCCCAGGGCAAAGTTCATGTCGAAGATGTCAAACGGCTTCTTGTCGCCCTTCTCATACTGCTCGGCGTTGCGCTTGCGGTAGTAGTCCTGCATCGAGCGCCGAAACTGCCAGTCGTTGTACTGCGCCGGCGACAGCATAAAGGGTGTGGCAATATCAAAGCTGCCAACGCGCGTGCGCACGATGTAGCAACCGGTCTCGGGGTCGTAGTCAGCCTGAGTAACAATATTTGATGGCGTGGCCAGGTCATAGGCACGCTTGTCATCGACGAGCGCCTCATAGCCATCGGGCACCGTGGGCGCCGCTCCCATGGTGAGCGTCACACCCCCGGCTGTGTCGCGCACTGCCGGATAGCCCGCCGGCGCCGGCGGCGCTGCCTCGCCCTTGTAATATTGAGCCACAGACCACATAGGCACACCCGTCAACACGGCTGCAAGCAGCGCGATGACGAGCACTCGGGTCAATATTATATGTCGCGTAGGGCGTGAGTTCATATCTTATTATGTCGAGTCGCTGACGCCGGGCGGCATGTCGGCTCACAAAGGGGCCGCCGGGGGCGTCACATCATCGACAACGCCTTCTTGATGGCCACCTCCGACTTCATTGTCGGGTCAGCACCATACAAGCTATCGAGCACTTTCTGCGATGACTTGCGGTCAAAGCCGAGCATAGTCAGCGCCGCCAGCGCCTCGTCATAGGCGTCGTTGTTGACAAGCGACTGACTTAATAACGTAGCGTCAGCCACTTTTATTTTATCGCGGAGGTCAACAATTATGCGTTCGGCGGTTTTTGCGCCTATGCCCTTGACATTTTTGAGCCTTTTGACATCACCGGAGGCTATCACCGCCGCCAGCTCGTCGAGACTTATTGACGATAAAATCATACGCGCCATGCCGGCGCCAACACCGCTGACGCCGATAAGCTGACGGAAGATGTCGCGCTCGCGCTCATCGGCAAAGCCATACAGTGTCCACGCATCATCGCGTATCGCCTCATGCACATACACCCTGGCCGCACGCTGTCCCTGCAGCTTATCGTAGGTGGCGAGGCTGATATTGAGCATGTACGCCACACCGCCCGCGGTCTCGATGACGGCAGCCGCCGGGTTGAGCGAGGCCACCTCTCCTTTCACATATTCTATCATCGTTGCTCTCTGTGTATATTAGTATTCGTTTGCGTCTGCAAAGATACAACAAAGAAATGAATTGCCGAGCAAACCGGCCACGAGTTTAGGCGCATTAGGCGGCGCCTACGGTCCTAACTTCGGCGAAGCCACAGCCCGCACAATTCGCCCTTTTGTCATCACATTTTGGCAAAGCATCTAATATATTGTTCCATATTGGATTGTAATTGTCCGATTTATCGCAACAATGTTGGATATTAGCAATTAATTACTACCTTTGCCGCAAATAGCAAGCACCAATCAGGCATCATTGCCTCGTATGCATTATTTCTTAAATCCGCCTCTCCCCCATTGACAACACAGACCACCAATTAGAGTATCGCCACTTTATGGCTGTTTTTTTTGGAAAGAAATAATACAACTATTTGGTCAGCGGCGGTGCATGGCGTTGACCTGGCGCATCAGCTCGGTGGCCTGGCGGAAGTCTGTGGGCGAGCCTATGTCAATCCATGTGCCGTTGATGGGATAGTATGTCACTGTGAGGCCGGCGGCGATAGCTTGCTCCACCAGGTCGGGAGCATCGGTATGCTCTCCGGCGGGCAGGGTGTCAAGCACTGCATTGTCAAAGATGTATATGCCGGCGTTGGCATAGTATGAGTAAGAGGGCTTCTCCTGCAAGCCGGTGACATGGTCGGCATCATCAATGGAGAGGATGGCAAAGGGCACCGACACCTGATATGGCACCACGGCGATGGTGACGGCGGCGCCGGTGGCCACGTGGCGCATATACATCTCCTCAAAGGAGATGGTGGTGAGCAGGTCAGAGTTCATCACCAAGGTGGCTCCGCCGGGGGCGTGCTCCACGAGTGTGGCGGCGCCGATAGTGCCTAAAGGCGCGGTCTCCTCGACACAGCGCACCTGCACTCCCGCCACGGGGCGCGCAAAATGGTCGGCTATCATGTGGGCGAGGTAGCGCGTGGTCACGGTGATGTCAGTGATGCCGCAAGCCGCCAGCGCCTCGATGTTATAGTCAATGATGGCCTTGCCGCCAATCTGCAGCAGCGGCTTGGGGGTGTCAAGGGTCAGCGGGCGCAGACGCTCGCCCTTGCCGCCGGCCATGACGATGGCGCTCAGGGGCAGCAGGGTGTGGGTGGTGCGCAGGTCTATGATGTCGCAGAGTGTGCCGGCGTCATCGAGCACGGGCAGCAGCGTGATGCCCTTGAGGCGGCAACTGCGTATCAGCTCCACGTCAGGGCGGCCGCGGCGCAGCGCCTTAAAGTCAGTGTGAGCGGCAGCGCTGACACTGTCGGCGAGAGTGCAGCCGCGCAGCAAAGCCCGGCGAACATCGCCATCGGTGAGGGTGCCCTGCACATGGTTGGTGTCATTGATCACAAACAGCGTCATAGCAGCGCCGGAGAGGCGGTTGAGGGCTTCGAGGGCGTCAAGCAGCGTGGCGCTGTGAGGTATGAGATGTTGCTCCATAGCGGTGTGTTACTTATCGTGTGGCAGTGGGTGATTGCATTAAGAGTTCGGCCAAGGCCCAGTCTTGCATGGTGTCCAGGTCTATGCTGCGGCTGCGCGGCATCTCGCAAGGCATTCGGCGGGCAAAAGCGCCCAGCCCGCAGCGGCGCAGCGACTGCGGATTGATGACATACACGGCGCCATTGTATTCCCACACCGGGGGGGCATCTTGCCGCCGTGTGAGCAGGCCATCGCCCTTGCTGATGGTCAGGAAGCCGTCGGCAGTGGTCTCAAAGAGGTTGTAATAGGGGTTAGCGGCGGCGAGACACACTGTCACCACCATATCCACCTCAGCGGTATATAAAGCCAAGGCTCGGCTGACATCATCAGCGGTGCGCAGCGGCGATGTGGGCTGCAGCAGCACCACGCAGTCATAATCCAAGCCCCGAGCATCGGCCCACGCCATCACGTCGAGCATCACCTCGCGGCTGCCGGCGGTGTCAGTAGCCAGCTCGGCCGGACGCATATAATCCACCGCCAAGCCCAGGTTGCGCCCCACGGCGGCTATCTCGGCATCGTCAGTAGATAAGATGATATGGTCATCGGCGGCGCCGGCGGCGCGAGCCACATCTATGCTGTAGGCGATGAGCGGCCGTCCGCACAGCGGCTTGATGTTTTTGCGCGGTATGCCTTTGCTGCCACCGCGAGCCGGTATGATGTATAGTGGTGTCATATTTGGGGTGATGATGTGTCAAAATCAATGTCAAAGAAGGTCTTGCCGCGAGGCATAGCGCTAACGAAGTGGTGCACTGCGCTGACCATAATGCCCGGCGTGTCAGGCTTATAGTAGGGGTTGACGCGCTGCGCAGCCATGGAGCGCACCGGTTCAGTCAGAGCCCGGGATATGGTGGCGGCTATGTCATCAGCAGTGTCGGCGCAATGCAGCACCGATGGGGCGGCGAGGCGTCCGCGCTGACGTATGCCTATATCCACCGTGGGTATGCCCATCGAGGGCACTTCCACGATGCCGCTTGACGAGTTGCCGATGACCATGCAGGCATATTGCAGCACCGACAGGTAGCGCACCATGCCCAGCGACTTGACCAGGAGCACGCGCCCGGGGCGTGCCGCCGCATAGCTCTGCAGCTCGGCGATGATGCCCTCAGAGCGAGCATCATTATTGGGATAGGTGATTATCAGGCGCAGCTGCCGGTGGCGGTCAAGGGCCTCAAGCATGCGACGACACAGAGCACGAGGGTCGGCATCATCAAGGGTGACGGGGTGATATGTCACCACCGCCAGCGGCCCATCAAGGCTGAAGCCCAGGTCGGTCTCCAACTCGGAGCGCGACAGCAGCTGACGGTTAAGCACATTCCACACGCCTATGGCGCCGGTGTTGACCACACGTGCCGGGTGCTCGCCCATCTGTATCACACGGCGGCGATAAGGCTCGGTGGCCACCAGGTGCAGCGACGACAGCTTGGTGATGGCGTGGCGTATGCTGTCGTCGATGGCGCCCTCCGATATCTCGCCGCCGGCGATGTGCACTATCGGCACTCGCATCACGGCCGCAGCCGACGCCACGGCGAGCATCTCATACCTATCGCCCAGCACCACGATAGCATCTGGACGCAGACGGCTCAGTGCCTCGGCGGTGCCCGCCATACACTGCGCCATAGCCTTCACGCGCGAGGCCTCGTCATCGCCGGCGGCATCCATGGCCACCCGCGCATCCACGGCAAATCCGGCATCGGTAATCTCGCTGATAGTCATGCCATAGGCCTCCAGCAAGTGCATATTGGTGGCCATAATCTGCAAGCGACACCAATCAGCTGACTGCAGCGCCTCAGCCAGGGGGCGCAGCAAGCCCCAATCGGCGCGAGTGCTTGTGGCTATTAGTATTTTAGCTTTGCTGTCCATACGATTGCAAAGTTACAACTTTTCGCTGACACTATCACCATAAAAACGCGCGGGCTTATTGCATTCTTCGGCTGAAAATCGCTATCTTTGCACTCACTATGACAATAGAGCGATACAATAGCAGCACTATGCGCGATGAATGGGACGCGTTTGTGAGCCGGCAGGCGGTGCAAGCCTCCTTTCAGCACCTGCGCGACTACATGGACTATCACAGCGACCGCTTCCCCGACTACTCGTTAGTGGCGCGCGAGCACGGACGCATCGTAGCCGTGCTGCCGGCATGCCGCCTCGGCAGCGAGCTGTGGAGCCACGCCGGCCTCACCTATGGCGGCTGGCTCACCGAGGCGCGTCACATTGATGCCAACATCATGCTGGAGCTATGGCAGCAGATGACCGGCGCGCTGCAAGCCGACGGCATCACCGCCCTCCACTACAAGCCGGCACCGACCATCTACGCCGCCTACCCGGCCGACGAAGACCGCTATGCCCTCTTCCGCGCCGGCGCGGTGATAGAGGCAAGCCAGGTGGCCTCGGTGATTGACCTGCAGAGACCCATACCTTACAACGAAAATATGCGGCGCAACGCCCGCAAAGCCCTCAAGGCCGGCATCACGATAGCGCCGAGCCATGACTACGGCGGCTATTGGCAATTGCTGTCGGGCGTGCTCGCCGACCGCCACGGCGCCGCGCCGGTGCACACCCTTGCCGAAATCACCATGCTCGCCGACCGCTTCCCCCACAACATAGGGCTACTCACCGCCACCGATGCCGGCGGCAGCATGATAGCCGGAGTGGTGACCTACGCCACCGCAGGCCGCGTCATGCGCTCGCAATACATTGCCGCCAACGACCGCGGCTGTGACTGCGGCGCCCTGGCTCTGCTCTTTGAGCACCTCATCGCCGACAGCATCCGGGACGGATACCGATACCTGGACTTCGGCACCTCCAACGAGCAAGGCGGCCTTATCCTCAATGCCGGACTGCTGCGACAAAAGGCAGCCATGGGCGGCAGAGCCGTGGCCTGCGACTGCTACCGCCTGAGCCTCGCCACCCGCTGAAAAGACCCGGTAGCAGCACCTCTTGTCACCTAATTTCGCCCAATCTCACCCCTAAGTTTGCTTAAGATTTCGCACTAAAATATTGCATAATCTGCAAAAGTTGCCTAAATTTGCGCTGTATAGTAAAAAAATATCTATCCAATCTGACACCAACCAATCCCCTTTCAAGACATGAAACGCTTTATCACACGCCTATTCGCAGCCGCTGTCATTATGAGCGCCTCGATGAGCGCCTCGGCTCAATTCCCGTCAGTCACCCTCACCGATATTGACGGCAATACAGTCAACACCGCCACCCTCTCTAACGATGGCAAGCCCTTTGTGATATCGTTCTTTGCCACATGGTGCAAGCCCTGCCTGCGCGAGCTCAAAGCGATATCAGAGCTGTATCCCGATTGGCAGGACGAGACCGGCATGAAGCTCATAGCCGTGTCTATCGACGAGTCGCAAAACGCCGACAAGGTCAAGCCCCTCGTGGCTGCCGAAGGCTGGGAGTATGAAGTGCTCCTGGACCCCAACAGCGAATTTATGCGCGGCATGGGAGCGCAGATGGTGCCCCACCTGTTTATCATCGATGGCAACGGCAACGTGGTGGAGTCGCACTCCGGCTACACCGACGGCTCTGAAGTAGGCATCATAGAGAAGATACGCTCACTCATCAACGATAAGAAATGACACACCCTACGCATCATCATCGCCGCCGCCTCGTTAGCGGTATAGCTGCCGTGGTGGCGCTGTGCGCCGCCGCCGTGCCATGCGCCGCCGCCGGCGATGCCGTAGTGCACGGCAGCGTGCAAGCCGATGGCCTCTTCCCCGAAGAAGACGCCTCAATAGGCACCGGCACTTACGACCAGAAATTCCTCTTCAACACTTACGCAGACGTCAATCTGGTGAGCAAATATATGGAGGGCGGCGTGCGAGCCGAGTTTATGAAATGGCCCACCCCCGGCTTTGAAAACGACTTTGCCGGCTGGGGTATCCCCAACGTATATCTCAAAGGCAAATACAAGGGCTTCGAGCTCACCGCCGGCGACTTCTACGAGCAATTTGGCAGCGGCTTTATCCTCCGCACTTACGAGGAGCGCAGCCTCGGCATCGACAACAGCCTGCGCGGCGGCCGCCTCAAAGTCACCGCCGTCAACGGCCTCAAGCTCACACTGCTCGGCGGCGTGCAGCGCCGTTACTGGGACTGGGACACCCGCTCGCAGATATATGGCGCTGACGCCGAAGTGTCGCTCAGCCAATACTGCCCCGCCATGAAAAAGCGCGGCGCCGTGTGGAGCGTGGGTGCTTCGTATGTGCTCAAAAACGAAGATGACGAAAACATAGTGGTGCCCGGCACCGACTATCGCCTCATGGTGCCTCGTAAGGTGAACGCCTTTGATGTGCGCTCGCGCTTTCAGAAAGGCGCGTGGGGCGTCATGGGCGAGTTTGCATACAAGAGCCAAGACCCATCGTTCGACAATGGCTACACATATCACAACGGCACCGCCGTGATGCTATCCGGCTCGTATGCCAACGCCAAAAAGGGCATGAGCGCCCTGGTGCAAGTCAAGCGCAGCGACAACATGTCGTTCCGCAGCCAACGCTCCATGCAGGGGCTCTCGGCATTTGTCAACAATATGCCGGCCTTCACCTACCAGCACACCTACGCCCTGGCGTCGATGTATCCCTACGCCACGCAGGCAGCGCCCGGCGAATGGGCCTTCCAAGGCCAATTTGCCTACACCTTCAAGCGCCACACAGCCCTGGGAGGGCGATACGGCACCAAGGTGCGCCTCAACGCCAGCTATGTCAGAGGCCTCGACCGCGAGCCGGCCGTGCCCGACCCTACCGTAGGCTATACGATGGGCACTGATGGCGGCAAAGCTTCATTCTTCGGTATGGGCGAGTGCTATTACCAAGACGTGAACCTCACCATCGACAAGCGCATCACCTCTGACTTCCAGCTCACATTCATGTATATGAATCAGCTCTACAACAAGGGCGTCATCGAAGGCCACGGCGACCGCGTGCGCAGCAACATCTTTGTGCTCGACGGCAAATACAAGTTTGACAAGCGCTTCACCCTGCGCGCCGAGCTGCAATATCTCACCACCAATCAAGACCTCAAAGACTGGGCCTACGGCTTGCTTGAATTTTCAGTGCAGCCATACCTGATGGTCACGCTCAGCGATATGTGGAACTGCGGCAACGACACCGACAAGAAACACTACTATATGTTTGGCGTCACCGGCACCTACCGCGCCAACCGCCTGATGCTCAGCTACGGACGCACACGCGCCGGTTACAACTGCTCGGGTGGCGTGTGCCGATACGTGCCCGCCTCGCGAGGCTTCAGCATATCTTACTCTTATAACTTCTGACAGCAATGACACAAATCTTGAAAACCATACTGCCCGTCCTCGCCGCCACGGCGCTGCTGACAGCCTGCGATGACATTGACAAGCCCGAGGATAGATATGAATACATGGGCACCACCACCGCCGAGCGCACCGTGCTCCTCGAAGACTTCACCGGCCAGGAGTGTCGCAACTGCCCCGACGCCCACGAGGTGATCGAGGGTCTCGAAGCCCTTTACGGCGACAACATCATAGCGGTGAGCATCCACGGCGGCAGCTTCGGCGTGCCCGTGAGCGAGTCGGTGCTCCCGGGATATGTATGCCTCGCCTCTGAAGAGGGCATTGAGTATAACAACCGCCAAAACCTCACTTCATGGCCCGCCGGCATGATTAACCGCACCGGTGGCATCGTCAACTACGACAAGTGGAGCGACGTGGTGCGCGAAGCCATCCAAAAGCCCGCAACCGCTGACATCGACCTGACAGCATCGCTCGGCAACGACGGCAATATCACAATCACCACCACCGTGGATCCCAAAGACACATTCGATGCCTCGCTGCAGCTATGGGTCGTGGAGAGCGGCATCGTAGCCTTCCAGCAAAAAGGCAGAGAGTGGCTGACTGACTATGTCCACAACAATGTGCTGCGCGCCGCCGTCAACGGCATCGACGGCCAGGCCGCCCACTACACCAAGGGCGTGAGCAACGTCACCGAGCACTCTATCGCCGTGCGCCACACCGACACCGAGCAGTGGGACACCGCCAACCTCGCCATCGTAGCATTTATCTACAACAGCGAGCAAGGCGTGCTCCAAGCCGCGCGAGCCAAGGTGATGCCGCTGCCGGCGACCGACGATGAGCCGCAAGACCCCGCCGCCGATTAAACCATCGCCGGCCACAGCCGTCAAATCATTATATCCCCCCACTCTCTCAACCATCAATCAACAACGAACACAACAAATCACTCACACGATATGAAAAAAATCTACGCTATCATTGCAGCAGCTATGCTCACCGCCACGGCGACACAAGCACGCGAGCTGCGCTTTTATCTCGACGACCAGCAAATCGCCGAAGGCTCGGAGATAGAGTACACCACCATCACCGAGAACGAAAAGAAACCCGGCACTATCGATGTGGCTATCGCACCGCCACTGTCGCTGTGGGCCGACCTCAAGACCACCTCGGTGAAGCTAACCGTGACATCGCTTAGCGGCCACGAGGTGCAGTGCTGCGCCGGCGGCTCGTGTGCTATCGGCACATCTATTGTCAAGGAGAACATCACCATCAATACCGACCAGAAGCTCGACCTGGAGTTTGAATACCTGGATCAGTATGAGAAAGGCACCACCTACGAGGTGCCCACCGTCAAGGTGCAACTCGATGCCGTTGACGTCAACAACCCCACCAGCAAGGCCTCATTCACCATCATCATGGGCAAGAGCGCCGGCGTGGCCACCATCGTCCGCAACGATGACGCCTTCCGCATCACTCGCAATGGTATCGCCTACAACGTCAGCGTGCCCGCCACCGCAACGCTCTACAACCTCACCGGCAAGCAAGTGTTGCGCACTGCCATCTCTGGCCAAGGCACCATTGACACCGCTAACCTCGCCGAAGGCATCTATGTATATACCATACAAGGCCACGGCGTGAAGAAATCCGGCAAGATCTACGTCTTCTGACACCACCACCATACACAGCAAAGGCGCGCCACCTACGATAGTGACGCGCCTTTGCTATGTTTACACCATAGCGACTATGATATGGGCGAATGGCGGCGGCGGGTGGCCTACATATCGGGGTCGCAGGTCTCGTTGATATCGAGGCGGTCATAATGCACGCCGGATTTTTTGCCGCATACATACTGCATCTGAGCCTTGGCGCCCGGTATCGTCACAGCATCGAGGAAGAGCGGCTCGCCATCAATAATCAAGGCACACACAAAGGTGGAGCCGGCCACAAGGCGCGTGTTCACCGAGGCCTCGACCTCAAAGCGGAAGTCGCCACGATACACCACATCACACTCGCGCCCGGGCAGCCACGTGAGGCGTATGTGCTCGCCCACGGCGATATCGCGCCTGACGTCGATGCTGCGAGCCTCCAGCGGCGAGCTGGGCGCCACGCCATCATCGGCGGCGCCGGAGCTGCGCTCAAAGGCCTCATAGTCAGCATATCCCAAATAGCGCGCCAAGATGTCGAGAGTGCCGCGACGCGTCTGCACATCTTCCTTGATGTATCCCCAGATGCGCTTGAGGGTGCTCTCGCCCACGATTTCATGTAGGCGTGCAAAAATCAGATTGCGCAGGTAGGTAAAGTCCTTAGGGGTGCGCATAGGCTGCTTCACAGCCGCCTCTATCTGGCGGCACAGCTCGGTGATAGGGTCGCCGCCCGTCATTACTGCATCAGCTCGTTCAGTTTTTTTGTGCATGATTGTATCAGTTGGTCATGTTGTGTAAGCAATTCTTGTTTGAGGACAGCCAGCTCGGCAGCGGTAAGGTGTGGGGAGGCACCTTTGACAAAAGCGTTAAGCTTATCAGTTAGCTTGGACTGCACGCGCACCGCCTCATCGAAATCCGTAGCCGCCTCCACTCGCGGGCGCAGGCGCTCCCAGTAGCTGCTGAGCTGGCGGCGCCCCTTGTCTATAAGGTCATTGAGCGCGGCCGCGCGCCGTATGCTGTCGGCAACCATCTTCTGTCGTTCATACTGAAGCGTTTGAGGCGTTGATTGCCCCGCTTGCTCGGATAGCTCTGTAATCTTTGCTACGCATTGCTTGGAGAGGTCAGCATACAGCTTGTCCATCTCGCGCTCGAGGATTACCTGCTCGGCAGCGGTGAGGTCAGCGGCATGAGCCTGCAAGAAAGCATTGTATCTGTCAGAGAGCTTTGACATCAGGTTGCTGACCTCGCTGTAGTCCTTAGCGGCGGCGATGCGCGGCTGTAGCTGCGAGCGCCAATATCCGGTCAGCTCGCGGCGGCCTTGCTCTATGAGTGCATTCAAGGCGGCACTGCGCTGCGCCTCGCTGTCGGCGGCACGCCGTAGCTGTGCCACCGTGTCGTGAACCAGCGCCATGCTGCGGCGCGTG
>JAEDNZ010000152.1 GCA_016302215.1 Muribaculaceae bacterium | reverse complement strand
CCCTGCTGCAGGAGTACAATACCGCCAGCCGCACGCTCAACTCGTCGTACTACAACATCGATGCCAATGTCAACTACCAGCGCTCCACGCGCCGCAAAGGCGAGACGATAACCCTATCGTATCGCATCTCTGCCAGCTCAAATAAGGGGAAAAGCGAGGATATATACACTCCGATATATAATTTCAATGTGCCATACACCGGCATCAACTCAAATACCAACCAGAAATTTGCCGAGCACACCATACAGCTCGACTGGTCGCGCCCTTACGGCGACAAGCATAAGCTGGATCTCGGAGCCAAAGCTATCTTCCGTCGCAACCACTCGGTGTCGCAGATGGACTATGTGGGCTACAACACCGTCAATGAGGACTTTAACCACAACACCGACATCGTGGCAGCATACGCTGACTACATCTTGAAGTTAGGCAAATGGTCAATGCGCGCCGGCATGCGCTATGAGTACTCTCACTTGGCAGCTAAATTTAACAACGGCTCAGCCCCCGACTTCGGCAGCCCGCTGCATGACTATGCCCCCTCAGCCTCAGTGAGCTACACTATCAACGATGCCAACACCCTCAAACTCTCCTACAACCGCCGCATACAGCGCCCCGGCATCTGGGCCCTCGACCCTACCATCAATGAGTCGCCGATGACCACCTCGCAGGGTAACCCTTACCTCAACAGCTCCAACACTGACGAGGTGAAGCTCAACTACTCGCTCATACGTCCCAAGGTCAATGTCGATGCCTCGCTCACCTATGGCCACTCAGGCGACGGCGTGCGCCAGACCATACGCGTGGAGGGCGACCACACTTACTACTCCTATGCCAACGCCGGCTTGCAGCACGTGGTGCAGCTCAATGCCTATGCGCGTTGGTCGCCCACTGACAAGACCAGCCTGATGCTCAACGGAACCATCGTATGGGGTCAATGCCGCAACTCCCTCTCCGGCGCCGAGATTTCGCGCTGGCTGCCCTTCGGCTACGCTCAGTTGCAGCAAAAGCTGCCGTGGAAACTGCGCCTCACCGCCTGGGCTCACCTGTGGCTGTCATCGCTCAACAGCGAGTTGCAATACACCACCAACGGCGTCAGCGGCCTATGGTACGGCTTCAGGGTGCAGCGCTCATGGCTCAAGAACGATGCCCTCACCGTGGGCGTCAACATCACCAATCCCTTCGGCAAGTATCGTCACAGCAGCGTAGCTCACTATGTCAACTCTGACTACCTGGGCACCTCTTGCACACAGTCAGCACGCGCAGCCATAGCAATGCTCTCGGTGACATACCGTTTCGGCTCGCTCAATGCTTCCGTCAAGAAGACCGCCAAGAGCATCTCCAACGACGACCTCAGCGGCGCTCCCTCAGCCGATGGCGGCAACAAAGCTCCGCAAGCTAACTAATACTATGAGACATAATCAATCTCCACAAACACAATTGAGCCGGGCAGGTATCTGTCCGGCTCAATTGTGTGATGTGTATGGTGGCGAGGGTGCTCGTCACTCCATGAGCTTGCGATAGCGCTTGCGCGGCGGCTCTTTGCCGCCGTTTTGGGCGCGCTTATACTCCTCATAGTCAGAGTATGAGCCTTCGTAATAGACCACTCGGCCCTCACCCTCAAACGACAAGATGTGTGTGCAGATTCTATCGAGGAACCAGCGGTCGTGGCTTACGACCACGGCGCAGCCTGCAAAGTCCTCGAGACCTTCCTCCAGGGCGCGCAGCGTGTTGACATCGATATCGTTGGTAGGCTCGTCGAGGAGTATCACGTTGCCTTCCTCTTTAAGAGCCATGGCCAGGTGGAGGCGGTTGCGCTCGCCGCCCGAGAGCACGCCTATCTTCTTCTCCTGGTCTGCGCCCGTAAAGTTGAATTTGGAGAGATAAGCTCTGGCGTTGACGTCGCGGCCTCCCATGCGGAAGGTCTCCACGCCTTGCGAGATTACTTCATACACCGTCTTCTCGGGCAACAGGTCGTGGTGGCGCTGGTCCACGTATGCTATCTTTACGGTCTCGCCTACGGCAAAGGTGCCGGCGTCGGGCTGCTCCTGACCCATGATGAGGCGGAAGAGGGTGGTTTTGCCGGCGCCGTTGGGGCCGATGACGCCCACGATTCCGTTGGGGGGCAAGGCAAATTCCAGGTCCTTGAACAGCAGCTTGTTGCCGAATGCTTTGGCCAGACCGTGGGCCTCGATTACCTTGTTGCCCAGGCGCGGGCCGTTGGGGATAAAGATTTCGAGGCGTTCCTCTTTTTGCTTCTGGTCCTCATTGAGGAGCTTGTCGTAAGAGGCGAGGCGCGCCTTGCCCTTGGCTTGGCGAGCTTTAGGCGCCATGCGCACCCATTCGAGCTCGCGCTCGAGGGTCTTGCGGCGCTTGCTGGCTTGCTTCTCTTCGAGGGCCATGCGTTTGGTCTTTTGGTCGAGCCATGACGAGTAGTTGCCCTTCCAGGGTATGCCTTCGCCGCGGTCCAGCTCGAGAATCCATCCGGCCACGTGGTCGAGAAAGTATCTGTCGTGAGTGATGGCGATGACGGTGCCGGGGTATTGCTGCAGGTGCTGCTCGAGCCAGTCGATTGACTCGGCATCGAGGTGGTTGGTGGGCTCGTCGAGGAGCAGGATGTCAGGCTGCTGCAGCAGCAGGCGGCAGAGAGCCACACGGCGGCGCTCACCGCCCGAGAGGGTGTCGATGCGCTGGTCGTCGGGCGGACATTGCAGGGCGTCCATGGCTCGCTCGAGCTTGGAGTCGATGTTCCAGGCGTCAGCGGCGTCGAGCTTATCTTGCAGCTCGGCTTGGCGGGCGATGAGGGCGTCCATCTTGTCGGGGTCTTCGAGCACATCGGGGTCGGCAAAGGCGGCGTTGACGCTGTCAAACTCGGCGAGGAGATCCATGATGGGCTTTACGCCTTCGCGCACCACGTCGATGACGGTCTTGTCGGCATCGAGCTGCGGCTCTTGCTCGAGGTATCCTACCGAGTATCCGGGTGAGAATACCACGTTGCCCTGAAACTCCTTGTCGAGCCCGGCTATAATCTTGAGCAGGGTGGATTTGCCGGAGCCGTTAAGACCAATGATGCCTATTTTGGCGCCGTAGAAGAATGATAGGTAGATGTCCTTCAGTACTTGTTTCTGAGGAGGGTAGGTCTTTGAGACGCCTACCATTGAGAAAATTACTTTTTTGTCGTCTGCCATATTTTATTGTAGAAGTGGTGTTATGGGGTGGGTGTTGCTTATCACTTGTGGGGCTTGGCCGTGCGGGTGTTGTATGAGCAGCGCACGCGTCCGGTGATGATATTGTTGAGCTTGGCGCGAATGAGCTGCTTGCGTATTGGCGAGATGTGGTCGATGAATACGTGGCCTTCGAGGTGGTCATATTCGTGCTGCACGATGCGAGCCAGATAGTCGCGCATTTCTTCTTCGTGAGGCGTGAAGTTCTCGTCGAGCCACTTGAGGCGTATGTGCTCAATGCGGTTGACATTCTCCGAGATGCCGGGGAGGCTGAGACAGCCCTCAGGGCGCGACACCTTGTCGCCATCGAGGATTTCGATGGTAGGGTTGATGAGCACGAGCTTGCGGCCGGCACATTCGGGCGAGTATTCGGCGGCGGGGTCGGCATCGATGACGATTATGCGATGGTTGCGCCCTATCTGCGGGGCGGCAAGGCCTACGCCCTCAGAGGCATACATAGTCTCAAACATATCGTCGATAAGCTTTTTGAGTTCGGGATAGTCGGGCGTGATGTCGGTTGACACCTCGCGGAGCACAGGGTGCCCATAGAGATATACGGGTAGTTTCATTTGTTGAGGTCGCTATATTGTTTGCTTTGTAAATAGTCATTGAGAATAATAGTGGCCGAGATTTCATCTACGATAGCCTTGTCGCGCCGCGCCATCTTGCGCATGCCACCGTCAATCATGGCCTTGTGGGCGAGCACCGAGGTGAAGCGCTCGTCATAGAGCACTATGGGCGTGTCGGGGCCGATGGCTTTGGCGAGCTGCCGCAGCATAGGCTCCAGGTATCGTGCCGACTCTGACGGCTCGCCACGCAGTGTGGTGGGCTTGCCCACGATGATGGCGCCCACGTCTTCGCGCGCCATATAGCCCCTGATAAAGCTTATCAGCTCGGCGGTGGCCACGGTGGTGAGGCCGCCGGCCACTAAACGCAACGGGTCGGTCACGGCGATGCCGCAACGCTTTCGTCCGAAGTCTATCGACAATAATCTTGACATACGCAGAATTGCTTTGCAAAGGTACTAAAAAAAAATTATCCGTCATCACGACGAATAATCTTCTTACCTTAAATCTAATACCATGAAAAACTGATGCAAAGGTATAGTTTTTATGTTATACAACATAATTTTTGAGCAAGAAAATTA
>JAEDNZ010000151.1 GCA_016302215.1 Muribaculaceae bacterium | reverse complement strand
TGTAGTACTCGGCGGGAGCGTCAGCGTCGGCATCCACAGCAATGTCAGCGACGCCTGAGAAGTCGGCATCGGCGAAGTGGTTGTACTTCAGGTCATCGAGGAAGTAAGCGAGACCGTCGGTGCTCTCCAGACGGATGCCGACGCGTACGCGCTGGCCGGCGTAAGCGCTGAGGTCAGCCTCGTAGCGAGTGTACTGGTAGTCAAAGAGGAACGGGAAGGTGTAGTGAGCTACTTCGGTGTAAGCGTCAAGGTTAGACGGGTTGTTGACGTCGGTGGTGACCATGACATAAGCTGTGCCGGGGCCGAAAACTTCGCCACCGCCGAGGGCGTCTTTGCTCTCATAGTTGCGACCGTAGAATTCGAACGAAGAATTTTCGGTAGCGGTCATAGCGGGACCAACCACCCAGTCCTTAGAGGTGGCGCCATCGAGGCCGAAAGTCACGAGGCTCTTTTTGCCGGTGTTGGGGTATGGGATGGGCCAATCGTTGGCGGTGTAGTCAATGACCATGAAGGCAATCTTTTCGCCCTTGTGGGGGTAATCGACAAATGACAGGTAGATGGGATTCTTGTTGTCTTGGTCGATGAGGTAGAGACCGGCGGGGTTGTAAGAGCCGTTTTCGTCCCATTCGAGGCCGAAGAAGATTACATCATCGGGCATAGCGATTGCGTGCACATCCATCGTGGCCGAGTGGCCAGATGTGGTTGTGACGGTGAGTTGGTCGTTGAGCTCGTCGGCGGTGTCGCCGGCAGCAAATGCGATGTTGAAAGCGAGAGCCTTGCCTGACTCAATCTTGTCGCCGGCTTTGAGCGAAGTGCTGAAGTTGCCGTTGGCGAAGGTGGCCGAAGCTATTTCGGCGGTGTCAGTGCCGTCGTTGAACACGGTGAACTCGGCGTCGGTAGCAACGGAGCTGCCATAGTTGATTTTGTCAAAGTCGTAAGCCTCTTGGCTGAACGAGAGCTTGACGGGAGCTGCCGATGTCACGGCGAAGTTGTCGAGGCCCACGCCGCTGGAGTGCATATAGTTGTAAACCTTGTATCCCCAACGGAAAGCGACAGTCTTGCCGGCATACTCGGCGAGGTCGATGCGCTCGCGAATCCAGTATTTATTGTCCTTGTCGCTGAGGAGCAGGAGCTGATGCCACTCTCCATCGACATAGATTTCGAATGTGCCATCAGAGATGCCGTCGCTGGCTGAGGTGGTGTTGGTGGCAGTGCCGGTGGGGTCCTTGATGAGGTCAACGGGCACGTCATCGCCCCAGTAGAAGGTGGCAATCATAGGCTCGTCGGCGGGGAGGACGAAGTCGGGTGTCTCAAGGTAGGTGACCTCATTGTCGCCGCGGCCGTAAGCGTAGGCAGAGTAGAGTCCGTCGTAAGGCTCGGTGCTATTGTCGGTCCAAGCGGTCTTGCCGGTTTGAGTCACGTTCCATCCGGTGCCGGGGAATTCCTCAAAGCCGTTGGTGTAAGGATATGTAGAGACAGTGGGGTCTTGGATAGTGGTGAACGACCATGAGATTACGTCTTCGGCATCGCCCTTGGCGTTGAAGGGAGTTACGGTCCAGATGTAGGTGTGGTTGTACTCGAGTGTTGGCAACTCGTAGCTGAGGGTGTTGGCATCGAGTGAGGTATCAACGATGGTGCCTTCGGCATTTCTTACGTTGAGCTTATAGCCGGTAGCAAACTGCGCGGCCTTCCACTGGAGCACTACGCCACGGTTGAATACCTCCACGGCCTGGTCGGCGGGGAATACGGGAGCAGAGAGCTCGGGCGTGTTGTCGCTGCCGTATAAGCGAGAGAGAACCACAGAGTCGAGGTAGTAAGAAGAAGCGTTAGCGCCAAATTCAGAGTCATATTCGGTGAGTTCCCATTCCCATTTCCAGTAGCAGTTGTCAGAGTTGGGCGAGCGGGAGTAGCTCTTTTGGATGAGCACGTCGTACTCGTCCTCGTAGTTGTAGGTATCTACCAGCTCCCAGGTGTTGCCACCATCGGAAGAGAAGAGGAGGCGCACCTCAGTGTCGGCGCCGTAGTCTTCCTCGCCGCCATACACGTCCATGTAAGTGAATGTGATAGTGGCGGGAGCTGACGAAGCGTCAATGCGCGGCGTCATGAGGTAGTTTTCTTCAGTGTAGTAGGCATTAGTGATTGCCGAGTGCTGCCCTTCGATGCCAACGGAGCTGCTCTTCCATTTGAGCGCAGACCATCCGGCGGGCGGGAAGGATGGGCCTTCGAAGCCTTCGAAGCAACCACCGGCGGGGATAGCCTGCTTGGTGGCTTTGACGGCAATGGTGACATCACCGCCTGAGGTGTGAATGACGATAGAGCCTGAAGCCGGGGTTGTGAGGGTTGGCTCATATACGAGCTGGAAGTTGAGCTTCTCGTTGACTTTGAGCGAGATATCATCCAGATCTACGTTGCCGAAGTTGATGCCGAAGCCCGCGGGCGTCTCGAACGACGAGATTGTGAGGCCGTCGGTGCCGACATTGGTCATAGTGATAAGGTCGGAGTAGAGATGCGAGCCGGGATACACGTTGCCGAAGTCGTACTCGTAGGTTGAGAGAGCGGCTTTTGGGCCGGTGGGGGCATCAAATTGCTCAATCTTGACATTGTCAAAGTCGAGTATGTTGACGCTATAGTTCAGCGGCTGATATACAAATGCAATCTTTACGCTCTTGCCGTTGAGGTTGGCGAGGCTGATGGTAGTAGGCAGCCAAGTCCAGCCGTCGAAGAGGTAGTAGCTGCCGTGCTGCGACTCGGGGACACCACATTCGCGCAGCATATCCTTGTCGAGGCAGTCAAAGAGGAGAGTGCCTTGAGACCAAGACTGGCCGTCTTCGCAGGCATACACCTGGAGTTTGTATTTGCCATCGCGGCACATAGGAGAGACATACCAAGCAAATGTGAGCTTGTAATCGCCATCGAGGCTCACTGTGGGGGTGTAGAGCACCTGCCAATCGTCAGTGGTGATGGCTCCCTCAGTGTAGTTTGTGTTACCTACCTCGAGGATGGTGTTGATAGACTCTCCGTCTTTGTTGCCGTAAAAGCGCCAGGGCTTGATGGCATCGTTTTCGCGTCCGGAGGCGATGGACCACCCGTCGAGCACGAAGTCGCGCTGCTCACCTGAGGTTGTCAGGACGATGCTGCTGAAATCCTCGTCCAGCAGAACCGGCTCACCGGCGTAGGCCGAGAGAGCAGCGGCTGTTAGGAGAGATAGTGTAAGAAATTGTTTCATAAGCGTGAATAATTAAAAAATATTGATTATCACATTATATAGAAATATGTAAAGCTAAGAGCCGAAGCTCTTGGGGGAAATAGAGTGTAAAGCCGACTATGGATTACATTCAGAAGATGTGAAGTGGCAAAATGTCAGGGCGAGAGTATTGTTGGGGTTTAGAATTGTGTAAAAATAAGGGATTTTGTTTTCAATACGCTACAAAATTACAATAAAATTAAAATTGGAGGGAGGTATTAGCATTTATTAACACTAAATTAACGATTGCGGGACATAAAAAAGGTGTGTATAAGGCATATAGAGCAGTGAGAGAGCAATAAGAAGGCATAGTGGCGGCGTACGCGAGAGATAAGCGCGGCGGAGTAGTTGGGCGAACGGAAAAAATGTTGTATCTTTGTGAGAAATATCTAATCATAGGAGATGAAGATGCACTACACCATGCCGGCGGCGCTGCTGATAGCAAGCGCACTCAGCGCCGGCGCACAGATAAACAGCCCGGCGCCCGATGGCTACCTGACGCGCGCCGAGAAGATGTACAACGACCACAACTACAAGGGCAGCCTGGACCAGCTGAGCCACCTGCGAGGCGCTCTGCTGACGCCTGATGAGGCCGAGCAGGCGGCGTGGGTCACGGCGCTGGCCACCATGCGCGCCTATGGCCCGGCGGCAGCAAAAGCGCAGCTTGAGGCGTTTGAGCGCGACTATCCGGCATCGCTGCGGCGTCAGGAGGCGCGTCTGCGATTGGGCGACTGCAAGCTCGAAGCGAGCGTGAGCGATGCCTTGGCCATATACAAAGACATCGACGCGGCGGCTCTCAGCGGCGCCTTGCAGCGCGAATTGGCCTATAAGCAAGCCTACTGCTATGTGCAGCTTGGCGAGTTTGACGAGGCACGCATGCGCTTTGAGCGCCTCAGCGGCGACAAAGCGTATGGCAGCGCAGCTCGCTTCTACTTAGGCTATATAGCCTATTCGGCGGGCGACTTTGCCGCAGCAGAGGCTCAGTTTGCCACGACGGATAAGACGACTGCTCCGGGCAATATGGCCGACTACTACTTAGCACAGATATACTACAAACGCGGTGATTGGAGCCGCGCCTCGCAGATGGCTACGGCGCTGCTGCGGCGCACCGACATAGCTCCGCAATATGAAGCCGAGGCTACGCGCATCGCGGGCGAGA
>JAEDNZ010000150.1 GCA_016302215.1 Muribaculaceae bacterium | reverse complement strand
GCCACGATGGCGCCGGCTACATTGTAGATGGTGACATCTGCGCCGCCGGTGTTGCTGACGATGACTTGGCCGGCGTCGGTGCTGACTTGCAAGGCGGCGGTCTCAAGGTCAGTGAGGGCGGTGCGGGCCACGATGACGGTGTTGGACCACGGGAATTCAGCCGAAGCGCCGGCGCGCGTGCCCACGATGGCCACGTTGTAGCTATGCTCGGCGCTGAGGTCAACGGCGATGTCGGTGTAAGCCGTCTCAGTTACGCCTGAGGCCAAGAGCGCGCCATCGCGATATACATTGTAGCTGTCGATGGAGGTGTCGCTGTCGGCCGGGCTGCATACCAGGTCGTCGATGAAGATGCCAAAGGCGTCATACGAGGCATAGTGTATGGCCACATAGCTGGCATCGGCGGGCAAGGTGAAGGTGTATTTGGTCCAGCCCTCGTCGTCGGTGACGATGGTGCCGCCGTCAAGCACAGCGAAAGAGTCAAAGTCGCTATCGGTAGATGAGTACATCACCTCTACAGTCTCTTTGAACAGCGAAGAAATCACGGTGAGATAGAATGACAGCTGCGAGCCGCCCTTGATTTGGGGTGATATCAACCAGTCGTCTGACTGGCCCTCTACCACGCTGAAGGCGGCGGCAAACTGCGATCCGGTGACAGCAGGCAGAGACTCAGACAGGCCGAGCGCATCAGTATTGAGCACCTGGAAGGCCTTTGGCCCGTATTCGTCGGGGATGCCGAAGCCTTCGAGCACATATCCGTTGCGTCCGTCAAAGTCGATATTTTTCCATTGTCCCAGCTGCGAGGGGTAGTCGCCGTGGGTATAGGTCTCAAACGACTCTTCGTAGATGTCAGTGCGCGGAGCTGACCACGTCAGCGCCACCGAGGCGTTGTCGGCATCGACTGATGCGGCGAGGTCGGTGACTACCGGGTCAGCCGAGGCTATGACGTGGATAGCTGATGATGTGAGGCTATTGTTGGAGTCGTCGCCATCGCTGCTGCATATATACGCCTTGACTGTCAAGGTGCGGCCGGCGTACTCTGACTTGCGAATGACAAAGTCAGCCGTATATGTGGCGCGGTCGCCCTCGTTGAGCGATGCAGTGGTGGCGGTGGTCATCTCCACCTCGTCAATCACGGTTGTGCCATCGAGAATCTGAGCCTTGACAGCGGGCATCGACATAGTGGCATAACCGATGTTGGTCACCTCGGCCTGTATCGTTGACGTCTCGCCCAGATGCACCGATGTAGCGGTGCTCAGGCTCGAGAGCTCCAAATCATTGCTGATGCGCTGGTATATCTTATAGCCATCAAGGGCGAAGAACTGCTCAAAGTAATTGACACTGACGTCAAAGGCTAAATTGAGCCAGCCACGGCTGAGATACTCCGTAGGGATGTCAAAGGAGACATCGGTCCAGCCGCTGCCCGGCGTTGAGGCCGAGATGGTGCCGAGCAACACATTCAGGCCATTGTTGCCCTTGAGATAGACATTGGTGGGGGCAGTGGCGCTGCTGATAAATGTGGTTAGGGTCACGCGCACGCGGTCGCAGCCGGCGGGCGTGAACTTAGGCAGCTCGAGATAGCCCTTGTAAGAGACATAAGCCTCGGTGTTGACGCATATCAGGGCGCCGCCATCGGTGGCCGGCACATCATCGCCAAGGAGCGTCGGGTCATCAAGCGCCCACGATGACTGATAGTCGTCAGTTGGATAATCGATGTACAGGCCTTGATATCTCACACTCTTGCCGGCAAAAGTCTCGGTCATAGGCACGGCGTAAGGCTTGCCGAGCATGGCATAGACATAGGCGCCGGGGCTCTCGCCGGCACTATTTTTGGCAGTTACCACAAACTGATACAGCGACTGAGTGTCAGAGACCACGGTGCAAGAGTATTCAGTCTCGGCGATATCGCCCGAGAGGTCTGTCCAGACGTATTGCTGACGGTTGTCGTCGTAGCTTATGGAATACACACAGTACTTGACATCGGAGCCCACAACGCCGCCATTGGCGCCGGTGGTCACGGCAGGCCATGCTATGTCAATGGTCTTGCCGTCATCGCCCACATTCCACGTAGGCTCCACATCAGCGGGGGCGTCAAGGCCGCAGCGCGCCGTCACCTTAGCCGAGCCGCCATCGCCATCAGCCGATGCCGATACCACGGTGATGGTGCCGGTGCCGGCCGGCATCGCCACCATGCACTCCTTGGCCTCGCCGGGGGCACCGGAGACGCTAACCGTCTCCTCGGTAGATGATACGCGCGCGGTGATGACGGCGGTTGACTCTATGGTAGCGCCGGTGAGATATGTGGTGGGTAACTTAAACGACACTGTGGCCTTCAAGGCGCCGGAGGCATCAGGCGTAGCCGTGAGGTCAGTGACAGCAGCCGGGTAAAGCGATGAGGCCGCCGACATACCTATCTTTAGATTTTGCAAGCCCAAGCGCCAGCCGGTCGCATTGGCCGAGGTGGCATGAATGCCGATGTAATATGTGCCGGCCTCAGCCACGGCAAACTGCGAATTGCAGGTGACAAATTCCTTGCCGCAGATTGCAGGCTCGGTGAGGATAATCTGCGTCATACCCTCTACCGAACGCTCGCGCCCTATCGCTATCTCAAACGATTCGGTGGTATAGTTTGTCGTAGATGAAGCCTCTATTGACACGGTGTACATATTAGAGCCTGAGGGCAGCTGCACGGCGGGGGTGAATATCCATACATCGGCATTGCCGGTATCCGTGTTTGCGCGGTCCCAGTAAAGCAGAGGATAGGTGCTGTTGTACTCAAAGGTGGCGCGGTCATCAGGCGAAGGATCTACAATGAGCATAGACTCAAACTCAGCCTGGGTGGGCACCAGCGAATACACCGGCGTAACATCTTCGGCGATGACGATAGCAGGCGATTGAGCCACTCGGGTGGTAGCCGTGACAGCGCTGTGAGCGCTGCGTATCTGACTGAGAGCTTCGCCGTCAGCGTGGCGAGCGATAGCACTGACAGCCTTGTCGGCGCCTACGCCGCGCACTATGCCATCGCGAGCGCTGATGATAGTGGCGCTCACCGCCACTATCGCCAATGCGCCGCATACGATATGTGATTTCTTCATTATCTTCAATTTATTATAATATTGTGTGTATCATTTAATTACTTCAGCGGTCATCATTTAACTATCACCTTGGTGACAACAGTGCCTACTCGCACCACGTACACGCCTTGCGCCACATGGTATGTAGCCTGCTCGGCATCAGCGGTGTGAGCCACGAGGATGCCCGAGGCGGCAAAGACGTCAATGTCGCTGCCGGCCGCTCCGGTCACGGTGATGAAGCCGTCGCCGGCGGTGACCGTGGCAGCAGAGGCATCAGCCTCCTCGATGCCCGACCACTCTACCACGGCATAGCCTGATGCCGGATACTCTATACCATTGTAAATACAAGCCACCTGGTATGTGTAAGTATCGCCTAAGGTCACGTCAGTGTCAAAATAGCTTTGGTCGGTGAGCGGCGTCTCGGTGACTTTTACACCGTTGCGATATACCACATATCCGTCAGGCACCACGGTGATGGGCGAGCCTACATACATCACATCGTCAATGGCGAGGCCGTTGCCGGCAGTGCCGCCATGGCGTATAGCAAAGTATTTGGTGCCGGCGGGCAGCGCGAAGTGATAGAGCGTCCATTCGTCGCTGACAGCCACGGGGCTATCGCCGTTGATAGCCTCGAAGTCAGCTACGTCGGCCGTCGTTGACGATGCCATGAGGTCAAACTCATCGGCGGCGCCGATGATGGCACGCGCATACAACGATATCAGCTGGGCATCGCCGGAGAGCTCCTCCGAAATCATCCAGTCATCGTTGGCAGCACCGGCCACGGGCCACGAGGCGAAGAAGAGGTTGCCGCTATTAGCTTCAATGGGCATAGAGGCGCTCTCTACCTGGGCGGGGTCATATACGATGTAGGCCTGCTTCTTGTTGTAGTTGGGCCAAGTGATTACACCGCCCTTGCCGTCGCTGAACCATGCGTTATCGCCGCCATCTTCATCGGCCATAGTCCATTGGCCCACATAGTCGATGGCGAAAGGCTCATAGGCCTCGGCGCTGTCGTTGAAATGTTCCTGATAGTCGGTGACCTCGGGGCGCTTCCATTCCACCACGATGCCGCCGTTGGCGCCACGGCCTCTGAGCGTGCCGATGTAGGGATAGTTAGGCTGCTTGACGTTGATGTATGCCTCCATCTCGTTGTTGGCAGCCACATCATCAGCCGCGGATATGGTGCATTTAGCAGTGAGCAAGCCCTGCTCGTCGTCGGTGGGAGTATAGTCAAAGCTTACCATCGTCGAAGCTCCTGCGGCGAGAGATGCTATCGTCTTGGTGTCGATGACGCGGTCGCCGATGGTCAGTTGCGCCGTGATGCCATTTAAGGCAGTAGCGCCGATATTATC
>JAEDNZ010000149.1 GCA_016302215.1 Muribaculaceae bacterium | reverse complement strand
TGCGTGTCAGACGATGTCTCAAATCTATTTTTAGTGGTAGCTGCGTAAGAGAAGCTACCATCAGCCGATGGCTTGATATTGATGCCGAAGCCGTTGCCTGATTGATCAACGAAATCATATGTTTCTGTTACTTTTCCGGCTCCCGGAGCTCCTTCGTACGTCACTAATTTGGAACCATTAGCTTTGAGCCCGCCAAAGTCAAAGTCCAGGTCAAGAGCGCCGCCGAAGCCATAGGTCTGCTCAAAGGTGACATCTTGCTCAAGGAAAGAGTAGCTGTTGCCGCCGGGCGGGTCACGCAGCACAAAGAGCACATCGTCAGGGCCTTTGGTAACAAAGTCTGTGCCGCGGCTCTTTGAGCCGGTAACCACGGCCTTGAAATTGTCAGCCCAGGGCATATACGACACGCCGATGCTGTCGGTTGACACCTTGATGCTCACGCTGCGCAGCGCCGAGGTAAATTCGGGCGCGTTGACGCAAAATCTCCACGTGGCATTGCCGGCGGCATCGGTGAACTTATCGTTGATAGAGTCGTTGGTTGACAAGTCGCTGCCGTCAAAGTTGAGGCGCGCCCGCGCCACGGGCACCCGGTCGGTAATCGTGCGGCCGGAGTCATCGACCTTGGGGTTGCCGGATTTGTCGTGGTAGCAATACTCCTCTGACACATTAATTTTATAAGTGACCGAATCGCCAGCGCAGTATGTGGGGCGGCCCAGGGTATAGCTGTTTGTCTTGGCATCGTAGAGCGGCACCTTGCAGTTGTATTTGGGGTCGATGGCGGTCTGCATTATCGAGTCGCAACCGAAGTAGTTATGCGCCACCGAGCCTTTATACTCCGTGACAGCTATCGAGGCCGGATATCGCTTGATGAATTTTGAGAGGGTGTGATACTGCACCGTGTCATTATATACCGTCACGGCCATATTGCCGAAGTCATCTTTGATAGTGTCAGTGTATTGATATACATCAGTGCGCAAGGTGAGGTTCCTTGACATATCTATCTGCTCGCCGCTGCCGGCGATAGGCTCGTCGGTGTGTCCGGGGGCGATGACATCAACGCGGTAGGCTATGGGGCACACATCGGCAAAGAACTCGCCGGTGGTGGCATCGGGGCAGATGGTGATGGTGTTGCCGCTATATGCCACGGTGTTGGTGGCATCATTTTTTAGATATGTGGTCTTGGGTCTGACGTAAGTGGTGTCGGAGGGCACGCTGCACAGCGTGTAGGCCTCGTCTTGGTAAGTGAGCACCACCTGGACACTGTCGGCAAGGTTGTTGGTAGAGAGGCCATGGCCCACGGGGTAAGCCTCCTGCACCGTGCCGCCGGCCACGCGCCCTATGTAGCGCACGCGAGTGCTGTCAGTAAGCTCCAGGCCGGTGACCATATCCTGATAGTTGCGGTTTGAGCCGTCGGGGTTGGTGATGCAGCCGTCGTTGGCAAAGGTGTGGCCGCTAAGCTTGGCCTGCACCTTGTGCTGACCTACCGGCACACTGAGGCTGAACTCGCCGGCAGCATCGCTATACACCGGCAGATTGTCTTCGCTCATCGCGGCGATGCCGTCAATCTCAAAGGTGACACCACGCACGGGCACCGTGCCGCCGGCGTAGGTGACACGACCTGACACCGTGAACGATGACTTGTCTGTAAAGTTGATGGTGTGGCTCTGGGCGGCGCTGTTGATAAATCGCAGTTCCTGCACCGGCTCAAAGGTGTGGATACCCAGACGTGGGGTGATCATATATGTGGTGCCGTTGCCCTTGTAGGGGATGCTGCGCAGCATATACGAGCCGTCGGCGCCGGTATAGCTGCGATAGCCGAGCTGGTCGGCAGTGGGCACGTCGGTGTCTGTGAGTGTTGCGCCGCTGACGGTGCCGTGGTGCTCGTTGTAGGTGTCTGACCCGGTGTATGATATGTCGTAAAACTTGTCGGCGACGGCATAGTCAAAGGTGTAGTATGCTATCAGACCTTGCTCGTTGCCCACCAGATAGTGGTTATAGTCTTGCGCTATGTCATCGGCCGAGCGAGCCACATTCCACAGGCGCACCTCATCGATGGCGCCGACAAAGTTATCACCTATTGACACCCGCGTGTCATCGCCGGCGGCAGGGAGCGCCGTGGTGGCAAATGTGGTCTCTTGGGCACGACCGTTGATGTACAGCTTCAAATTTGCCCCATCAGAGGTGGCGGCCACATGCACAAATGGCGACGAGGTGGTGAAGTCAGCAAGCGAGGCTACTGACGTGACGGCAGCATCAGCCGTGGAGAGTGAGAGCTTGCCGTCGCGACACTCCATGCGGTATTTGCCGGGCTTGGTGATGATGGCGCCGTCAGTACCGTCGGCCTTAATCCACGCCTCAAGGGTGACGAGAGTGGCATCGGCGAGCACCGCAACGCTATCCACGCTGAGGTGCGACGTGCCGTCAAAGACGTAAGCCTTGCCGGTGATGCCCGTGTTGTCAGTAGGCTCGGCACGCACCTCCACGCCGGCCTCAGCCTGGCCGTTGTCAAAGGTGACGCGGCCATAGATATTGCCGGTGGGTGTGCGGAAGCCGATCTGCTTGGTGCCATAGGCCACCGAGCGGTTTTCATCGCCGCAAGTGGTGGTTGACACTATCTTGTACTCGTAAGTGACGCCGGGTATCGACTTGGTGTCAGAGTATGAGTAGCTCGTCGAGGCCTCGTTGGCATCAACGAGAGCTATCTGCTTGAACTCGCCCGTGGAGCCATACTCGCGCGCCTGCAATGAGAATACCGCGATGGGGAGGCCGTCAGTGGTCCACTCCAGCTCCACATGGTCGGAATAATAGCCCTTTGACACTACAAACGACGTGACGCGACCCATACGGCTGGCAAAGAGCGGCTCGTCAGAGACCACCTCTAACGGCGCCTGTGACGTATATGCACCGCTACCCGGCTTGACAGCTATGGTGTATGAATATACATCGCACATAGTCTTGAGCTCCTCCTCATAGTGGCATTGCGCCACGCTGTCAGCCGGCACCGTGAGCGTGACTGTGGTGCCTTTGTTTTCATTGTTGCGCGTCAGCTCCACCTGCGAGCCCGTGGAGACCACATTGCCGCTATCCCACTCCCACTCGATGCGAGCGCGTGTGTCATTGACGATATAGGCATGGGCTGAGGCCACATACCGGTGCACCATCGTCACCTCTGTGGAGGTCTTGGCCGTGAAATTCCAGCCCCAGACCGACGGCTCGGAGCGCCGCACACGGTAATACACCGTGCCGTTGATATTATTGTCAGAGATATCATCAATCAGACTATAATCGGTGCGCGACCGCGAGAAATCAATCGACCCCACGGTCACCGCATTGGAGAAGTCGGCCGACATACTTCGCTGCACTACAAATTCATCGCCCTCGGCCACCGTGCCATCGACCGAAGATATAGACCACGACAAATCCACATCGCAATCATCACGCTGGCGCGCCGTGAAGTCGTGCGGCATCTGATAGCCCGGCAACGTGATTGAGGCGTAAGTGTCAAGTGCCTGATGCTCTGAGAGATTATTGTAGTAGGTGAGCGACACGGTGCGCGGCTCGTCGGTGACATCATATTCAGTAGTGATGCGCGAAGCCTCGCTGACGTGCTGCTTGTCATCGTGCGACGTTATCACATAGTCATCGCCGGCACGCGCCGTGAACGCCACCGCGTATTTGCCGGCCGTCGATGAGTAATTGTAAGAGAGCACCGGCGCCGTGGGATAGTTGAACCTAAAGGTGTCGCTATTGTCAATTTCGTAATATTTTGTGAACACCGCATTTACAGAGAACTTCAGATGCACTCCGATGCTGATTTCGCTATCGTTAGCTTTTTTGAGCACCTCAGGCGAGGGATATATGCGCACCTTCACCGATGAGCACGAATTGACTTTCGTGCTGCGCGTCTCCACATAGCTCGTGCCCACCGTCACAAAATACTTGTTGGAAGTGTTTCTTGAGTCCTCGGCCGCTACATACGACGTCTTGCTCGTATCCAACAGCTTGGTATATACCCAATAGTCATCGCCCTCAAGCTGGCCGTTGCCCGGCTCGGTCATAGACTTAAACTGAAGCACCTTCACCCCGTCAATCGATAGGTATGACTTATAGCTATCATCGTCAGGCAAGCCTTCATCTTCATCCTTGTCATCGTAAAAAGGCACCGTCACATCAATATAGCCATGCAAGGACAATTGCGCAGTATTGATAATAATGTTGTAAGAATACACATCACCATCACCGTCGGCACCCCTGGCCATAAATGTCACAAATAAAAAGGCTATAGCAAGCCCCAATCGCAGCAGCCGGCCACCCGGAGCCGACAAGCAATCACCTAATACTCTCATTATTGTAGATATTATCGTAGATTAATAACTCACAAAGTTAACTACATTTTGACTAAAAAGTGTCCGATTGCCCCAAAAAAGTGTCCGATTGCCCC
>JAEDNZ010000148.1 GCA_016302215.1 Muribaculaceae bacterium | reverse complement strand
GCTATAGTGGCAAACGTGTTTGGCAAGATAGGCCGAGCGCTGAGCAAGTTTTGGCGCGCCGTGGCCGATATGCTGCATATCCACTACACCAGCGCCGAGGAGGTTGCCGACCGCGTGCTCTACGATATGCTGCGCGGCTTCAACCCCAAGGATGTAGCTAAAGTCGGCGGCGAGGGTGTCCGCTATCAGAAAGCGATTGATAAATCTGTTGAGAATTATCATCAAATGGTTGAAGATGTATTCTCCGGTAAGAAGTATGATAAAGAGAAGTATCAACGAATGCGTTTCACCCTCGGCAAAGCTCCACAATGGATGCGCAATATTGGATTGATGGGTGAAGAGTTCACGTTGTCATTCAAGAATATCAAGACACACATAGGAAAAGACAAGGACCATGATTTATCCAAAGAGGAATGGCATCAGCTACCAGAAGCAATAAAAAGCCCCTTCGTTATAACTCGCTATAAGGGAGCCGGTGATAGATTTAGACTATACGTAAACATCTTGCATAATGGGAATTATGTAGCTGTTGGTGTCGATGTAAAGCGAGTCAATCAAGGCAAGTATATGCCTATTCTTCAAGTTAATAGTATAAAGACTGTTTTTGCACATCGCGGAGAAATAGGCGAAAGTGAAGAAATTGTGGGGTACGATAAAGAAATAACTCCCGAACAGGAGGCACTTCTGCGCGGACTCAATTTCCGCGAATATCCTACTATTCAAGAGTTATCTGCCGCAAAGGTAATCAAAGATTTTGAAAATCCAAAGCTTGAAGATGAAAATCTTGGCGCAGACAACACCCTTTATCGCATCCGCGAAGACGAGCCGCCTACAAAAACAGGTATCGGATACAAGGTGTTTGTGCTGAAGGATGGCAAGCTCTATCCTCCGATGGTCGCCAATCCTGGAGGAGGGGCTACACCCATTGGTGTATGGCTCGATGCAGATGCAGCGCCTGTGGCCGGTGTGACAAAGACCGGCAGGCAGCAAGTAAAGTCAGGTGGTAAGGGCACACAAGGAGGTAGTGGTAAGTTAGCCTATCGCCCCGGTTGGCATTTGGGCGAGATACCCTATGCATTGCAGTTTAACCGCATTAATCCGAAGTCGGGGCAGCGCGAGTTGTTTCCTGCAAACTTCGTGTGGGCAGAGGTGGAGTATGCTAACGATGTGGACTACCAAGATGAGGCCATGAGCTACGGTATGAATAAGAGCGGGAAGTTCCAGCACTCGCTTGCCGGTCTGCCACGACTGCCTAAAGATGGCTCATATAAGTATCGCACTAACCCTGACCCAAACACTGACGATTGGATTATTACCGGTGCTATGAGAGTGAACCGCATTCTGAAGCCGAGCGAAGTGGATGCTATGGTTGAAGGGGCGGGGCGCAAACCGCAGCCAAGGCAGGCGGGCGCTGTGACTGATGCGCAGGTGGAGTCACTGAACCGCGAGATTGAGAGCTCGATGCAGGGCGATGGGGCTGCGAGTATTGAAGCGCGGCAGACATCGCACGAGGCAAGACGCAAGGCTGCCGAGCGCTTGGGTGAGCGCCTCAACACGAAGGTGAACATCGTCAGCGATGTCAGCGAAATCACCAACCCGAATGCGGCGGTGCAGGCACGGCAGCGCAGAGCTAAGGGTATGTATGACCCGCTCACCGGCGAGGTGACTATCGTGCTGCCTAACAATGCCGATGTGGCAGACGTGGAGAACACCGTGCTGCACGAGATAGTGGGCCACGATGGCATGCGCGTGCTGTTTCCCGACAAGGCCAAGCTCGACAACGCCCTTGACGAGCTATACCGCGTGTCAGACGGCAGCATCAAAGCCACCATTGACGCCACAGCGCGAAAGCTGCACGATGCAGAGGTGGCACGCATCATGGAGCGTAAGCGCCTCGAGCACCAAGCTAAAGGCGAAGACGCCAACACCCACCGAGCCACTGACATGGCAGAGGCATACGCCGAGGCTGCCAAACACTCTGAGCAGCACCGCCGCACCGCCACCGAGGAGTATGGCGCCAACCTTGCAGGGCGTATCGGCAAGAGCGGCTTTGAGAAGATGAGCGCCGAGGAGCTGACATTCTGGGGAAAGCTGAAAGCGATGATGCAAAAGGCGCTCGACTCACTGATGCGCGGCATGCGCATCAAGAGCAAGCGCCCGTGGACTGACAAAGAGTGGGCATTTGTGCTGCACGAGGCCTACAAGGCCAAGCTCCGCGGCAACAAGCGCCCTGACGCCATGGATATGGCCGACACCGCCATCATGCGCCGCCTCACCGGCTTTGACGAAGATGCAGGTAGCCGCCGCACCGCCGAGCGCAACGGCGAGCCGGGCAGCGTAAATACCGCCGCAGATGCAGAGCTGCTGCGCAGGCAAAGCGAGCGCGAGATAGTGAATAGCAAGATAGATACCGCCATAGCCATAGCCACCGGCAAAGACATAAAGACGGTGCGGCAAGAGCGGCGCGAGCGTGAGGCCGCGCGTAAGCGCCTTGCGGCAGAAATCTATCGCAAAGTTTTGGCGGGCGAGATAAATGATGTAACTTTGCAGCAGATAAACGAATACATCAATGACTCAACACCAAGAAACCGATACGGACGACCTCTATCTCAACGACTTCCACAGGGAGTGGAACGAGCGCTGTATGCAAGAACGCCGGAGAACCGCATCGATGTGCTTTTCTCCCGAATATCTGAGAGCGGCAGCGCAGCGAATGAAAGAACTGACGCGTCTGCAGGAAGAAAAAGACAGGCAGTTGAGGAAAGAAAGAAAAAAGCGTTAGAGCTATGGGCCAAGGCCAGCGGCAATTGGCACACCAATTTGTCAGAGTTTACCAATTCAGACGGGTTTATAGACCATGGCACTGACAGCGATGTATATTTGTCGAAAGACGGCAAAAGCGTAATCAAGCTATCCAAGGGCAAACCATACGGCAAGCGCTTCCGCCCTGACATAGACAATATCGCCCTATTCAACTACGTCTTCCCAAATTCAGCCTATCGCATACTTGGATATGGCGATTTCGGCAAAGGCTTTGTGCGAATATTGCAGCAACCCATTGTTGATTTAAAAAACGCCGTAGCCCTGAGCGCCGATGAGCGCACGGCCTATATGGACAAGTTAGGCTTTAAGCCTATCAACGAGGAGCGCACAGCCTTTAGCAACGGCGAAATCATAGTGTCAGACCTGCAGAAGAACAACATAGTGAGAGATGCCGCGGGCAACATCTCCGTTATCGATGCAGATTGCAAACTCCACACCAAAGACATCGGCGGCAAGTGGAGCTATCCGCCCGCCGAGAGCGACCTGCCACAGCGCGGTGACAGAGCCTATGATGGCGATGGCAAACGCGATGACAGCGATGCTCTGATGTATCGTGATGGCGAGAAGAACCTTGAGGAGACCATCACTGAGATGCGTGTGGCGGCGATGCAAGCCAACGAGGGCAATCTGCAGGCCAAGCGCGAGGCGATGCGAGCCATCGGAGGCAACCTCAACCACCTGCGCCAGGCTATGGCACGCCAGCGCGAGTATGACGTTGCCACAGCCAAGAGCGTCAAAGACCTGGCGCAAATACTCATAGATAACGGCTTGCTCAGCGATATGTCCGCCATCGAAGTCAAGGGCTTGCTCAAAGCCACCGCCGACGCCATAGGGCGGCAAGACATCTCTAAGCAGGTGAAGCGCGTGTTTGACATCATGCTGCGCAACCACCTGCGCAACCAGGAGGCTGACTTCGCAAGTCTGACATCGATGCGAGGCAGCCGCGTTGACGCTCGCGGCATACAGGTGCAGGGCGAGCTTGACGCCGATGGGCAAATGACGCTGAGCGTGTTTAACCGCGCCAAGAGCCTAAAGAGCAACAGCCCTGACGTGCAAGGCCAATACTCGCAAGATAGCATAGAATGGTATATCGGCGATGCGATGGATAGAATGAGCAGCGACAATGAGCAGATAGCCTCAGCTGCCGCCACCGAATATGCAGCCTTGATATCGGCCAAGACGTTTATTGACAACGTTACCTACCACAAGAACGCCGAGAAGCAATTACGCCAAGAGCTGCGCAAGGCAGAGCAGGAGTATAAGGCAGGCCTTATCGACAAGGCTGCGTTTGATGGCATCAAAGAGTCAATCGAAGAGGCTATTCAGCAGGAGCAGATGCAGCGTATCGAGGGCTATGAGGATGTTATGACGCAGCTTGGCGGCGTGCTTGGCGAGAGTGTCGAGCGCGCTAAAGCGTGGCGTGAGGCGCAGAAAGAGCACGTGCGCAGAATACAGCACCTTGCCAACTCCGATATGCAAGGGCGTGAAGGCCGAGGCCATAAGACTGACACACGTCTGCAGAAGCTCGCCAACAACCCGATTGTGCGCTATATCCTCAGTCCGATGGCGTCACTCGACCAGATGCTCAAGATGTTTGGCAGCAAAAACGCCAACGGAGAGGGCTACTTATGGAACTACTACAT
>JAEDNZ010000147.1 GCA_016302215.1 Muribaculaceae bacterium | reverse complement strand
TAGCGCTGCTGGTGCTGCTGCTCTTTGGCGGCAAAAAAATCCCCGAGCTGATGCGTGGCTTGGGCAAGGGCGTACACTCGTTCAAGCAGGGACTCGAAGATGCCAAGCAGGAGATAGAGAAGCCCGTGGAGAAGCGCGGTGGCTCTGCCGACGAGAGCAAGTCAGAGCCAAAAGACTAATCCGTCACGCGAGGAAGCGGCGGCTATCGTCAATGTCCGGCGGCGATGAGCCGGCAACAAAAGCATAGTCAATAGCTATGAGCGATGATATGACGTTTTGGGACCATCTCGATGTGCTGCGCGGGGTGTTGGTGCGCATCGCCGTGGTGGTGTTTGCACTGGGCGTGGCGGCATTTATCGCCATGCCGTGGATTTTTGACCATATAGTGCTTGCGCCGTGCTATGGCGACTTCCCCCTGTATCGGTTGCTCGACACGGTAGCGTCGGCGAGCGGCTTGCTGCCGGAGTTGGCAGACAGCACCTCGTTCAGCGTCAACGTCACGAGCCTTGAACTTACCTCGCAGTTTTTCATACACATCTCGGCCTCGTGCTGGGTAGCTGTCATCTTCGGCTTCCCTATCATCATCTACGAGCTGTGGTCGTTTATCTCGCCGGCGCTGTATCCCCACGAGAAGCGCGGCGTGCGCAAAGCCTTTGTGTGGGGCAACCTGATGTTTTACGCGGGCGTGGCGATGGGCTATTTTGTGGCCTTTCCGTTAGCGGTGCGTTTCTTGGCCGACTATCATCTGAGCGATAAGATATCGGGTGTGGTGTCGCTTGAGTCGTATATGGACAATATGTTTACGATGCTGCTGCTGATGGGCATCGTGTTTGAGCTGCCGCTGCTGGCGTGGCTCTTGGGAAAGATGGGCTTTCTGACGCGGGGATTTTTCAAGCGCTATCGGCGCCACGCCATCTTGGGACTGACCATCCTCGCCGCCGCCATCACGCCCACGGGCGACCCGTTCACGCTGATAGCGGTGTTTGCGCCCATCTACTGTCTGTGGGAGCTGAGCGCTCGGCTTGTGCCGCGTGCGGCTCGCGATGCCGGCGATGAGGCTACGCCGCGGCGAGCCACATAGGCCTGCAACCGCTGAGATATACCCATCCTTACAAATCACATCATATCACATACCATAAATCCCCCATCAACGCCATGAGCAAGCGACGCATATCACTGCTGCCCAGCATCATTCTCGCCATCGCCTCCGGCATAGGCTGCGGCTTCTTTTTCCCGGAGTGGATTACCCGGATATTTACCACGTTCACATCGCTATTTGCGGCGCTGCTTGACTTTGTAATACCGCTGCTGATAGTGGGGTATGTGGCACCGGCCATCGCCGAGATAGGTCGCGGCGCCGCCAAGATGTTAGTGGCGACGGCGCTGTTGGCATACTTGTTTACGCTGGGGTCGGGCATGCTGTCATACGGCGTGTCGGCCGTAACCTTCCCTGCCATTCTTGACACGGGCGCGGGGTCATCGTCCACGGCAGCGAGCGCCGCGGCTTACAACGCGGCGCCCTACTTCACCATCGCCATCGAGCCTGTGATGACGGTGATGGCGGCGCTGGTGTTGGCATTTATCTTGGGATTGGGCACGAGCCGATTGTCGGGCGACACCATGCGGCATTGGCTCAGCGATTTTCGCGACATCATCACTCTGGTGATACGCGGTGTCATCATACCACTGCTGCCGCTGTTTATCTTCGGCACATTTCTTAAGATATCAGTCACGGGCGAGGTAGCGCCAGTGCTTGCCACCTTTGTCAAGGTCATAGCGGTGATATTTGTGATGCACATAGCGCTGCTGTTGCTGCAATACACTATAGCATGGCTCTTCAGCGGCCGCAACCCCTTGCGTAGCCTCGCCACGATGCTTCCGGCGTACTTCACCGCGTTGGGCACCCAGTCGTCGGCGGCCACGATACCGGTGACGCTTGGGCGCACCATAGCCATGGGCGTCAACAAAGACGTGGCGGGCTTTGTGATACCGCTGTGCGCCACCATCCACCTCTCCGGCTCAACGCTGAAGATTGTGGCGTGCGCCACGGCAATTATGATGCTCGGCGGCATGGAGTATGACTTCGCCATGATGGCGGGCTTCATAGCCATGCTCGGCATCACTATGATAGCCGCTCCCGGGGTGCCCGGCGGCGCCATCATGGCGTCATTAGGGCTGCTCAGCTCGATGTTAGGCTTCAGCGAGGCTGACATCGCTATGATGATAGCTCTGTACATCGCCATGGACAGCTTTGGCACCGCCTGCAACATCACCGGCGACGGCGCAATCGCGCAAATCATAGACCGCATCTTCAGCGCGAAGGGCGCCAAGAGTTAAATACGCTGAATATTTGTTCATAACACTTAATTAGGCTATAATACGCCGAAATTTTTTGTAATTTTGTCAGTACTAAACCCTGACAAACAATCTTCATACATATACACCGATGAAAACAGACCTTTCTTCTCAAATCAAGCTTGACCGGATACCTCGCCGCTACTACGACCCGGCCAACGAAATAGAGCTTGCGGCTCTGTCACGCGAAGAAAAAATAGACACTCGCATCTACGAGACCGCCACTGATGGCGCCGACTACATCGCCGGCTACATCGTAAAGCACATCAACCGCTACATAGGCAATAAAGACAAATGCGTCATTGCGCTGGGCGTGGGCAACAGCACGCTGCAGGTGTATTCGAGCCTGGTGCGCCTCTACAAAGAGGGTCAAGTGGATTTCACCAAAGTGGTGATATTCAACATGGCCGAGTTCTTCCCCCTCGATGCCGAAGGACCCTCAACGATGGCACGCCTCAACGATGTGCTCATCAAGCATATCAACATCAAGGGCGAGAATGTGCACACCTTTGACCCGCACATCACCAAGGAGAATATGTATGACTTCTGCAAGGCATACGAGCAGCAGATAGAGGACGAAGGGGGCATAGACATAGCGCTATGCGAATTCGGCCCCAACGGAGCGCTGGCGTTCAACGAGCCGGGCAGCGTGGCCACGAGCTTGTGCCGCCTGGTGCTGCTTGACAACAATATGCGCCACAACATCGCCTCAGACTATAAGACCGAAAATGCGCCGACCACTGCAATCACCCTGGGCATCAACAACATCATCAACGCCCGGCGCGTGCTCACCATGGCATGGGGCGAGAGCAAGGCCGAGCTGGTGCGCCAAGCAGTGGAGCAGCCGGCGTCGAGCGCCATCCCGGCATCATTTATCCAGGGGCACATACACTCCAAGATAGTGGTGGATTTAGCCGCCGCTGAAGAGCTGACACGCATCAGCCACCCCTGGAAGGTGACCTCATGTGAGTGGACTGACAAGCTGATACGCCGCGCCATAGTGTGGCTATGCTCTCAGACTCAAAAGCCTATACTCAAGCTCACAGACAAAGACTACAACGACCACGGCCTGGGCGAGCTGCTCGCACTGTACGGCTCGGCTTACAACGTCAATATTAAGGTGTTCAACGAGATACAGCACACCATCACCGGATGGCCCGGCGGCAAGCCCAATGCCGACGACACCTATCGTCCCGAGAGAGCCACGCCCTACCCCAAGCGCGTGATAATCTTCTCGCCCCACCCCGATGACGACGTGATTTCAATGGGCGGCACGTTCCGGCGCCTGGTGGTGCAAAATCACGATGTGCATGTGGCCTACGAGACCTCCGGCAACATCGCCGTGGGCGACGAAGACATGATGCGCTATGTGATGCTCATGGACGGCATCGCCGAGAAGTTTGGCATCAACACGCCCGAGTATCGCAAGATAAGCAACGAAATCGCCGAGTTCATCTCACAGAAGGTGGCCGGCGGCGTGGATACGCCCGACATACGCTATATTAAGACCAAGATACGCCAGGCCGAGGCTCGCACCGCCTGCAACTACATCGGCGTGCCTCACGACAACGTGCATTTCCTCAACCTGCCGTTCTATGAGACGGGCACCATCAAGAAAGGCGACCTGGCACAGCGCGACGTGGATATCGTGCGCAACCTCATAGAGCGCGTTAAGCCCCACCAGATATTCGTGGCCGGCGACCTCGCTGACCCGCACGGCACACACAAGGTGTGCACCGACGCGGTGCTCGCCGCCATCGATGAGCTCAAAGACGAGCCTTGGATGGCCGACTGCCGCATCTGGATGTATCGCGGCGCCTGGGCCGAATGGGAAATCGACCACATCGAGATGGCCGTGCCTATCAGCCCCGAAGAGCTGCGCTTCAAGCGCAACTCCATCTTGAAGCATCAGTCGCAGATGGAGAATGCGCCGTTCTTGGGCGATGATGACCGCCTCTTCTGGCAACGCGCCGAAGACCGCAACCGCGCCACGGCGCAGCTGTACGAGAGCCTCGGCCTTGCCTCCTATGAGGCGATAGAGGCCTTCGTGGAGTATCACCCCATCAGATGATGTCGGCGAGGACACCCCCACCTGTCAGCACACACAATTATCTCTTAATGCAATA
>JAEDNZ010000146.1 GCA_016302215.1 Muribaculaceae bacterium | reverse complement strand
AGCTACGCCGCCCCGGGTTTTTAATCACTTTTTACCAAATTACTTATTTGATCACTTTCTTACCATCAATAATGTAGAAACCGCGTGTCATGCGCTCGGGGGCAATCTTCACGCCGGTGAGAGTATATACGCCTTTGGGAGCGGCAGACTCAGCCACTGTGGCGATGTCATTGACGCCGGCAGGCTCAGCTGACACTGTAATCTCATCGAGATAAGCGCGCTGACGGGCCTCAGAGCTTGACTCGGTGAAAAATCTCAACTGGCAGGCATCGGCCACGCCGCTGATAGCCACTGCATATTGTTGGTCGGCAAGCACGGTCTCGCCGGCTACTGACATGGGCAGCTCGATAGCGATGGCGCTACCTGTCTGCTCGCCATAGGTGAGGGTGCCGGCGGCGTCAACGACTTCAATGTTGAGTGTCACCACATCCTCGAGCTGAGCTGCGGCATTGAACGAGAGTATAGCCTCAGCGCCGCCGAGGGTGATGGCGGGCGTGGTTAGCGAGCCGGGATTTTTCTTGGTGGCGATGCGCACACACTTGTCGCAGATGGCCACTTTGACAAAGTCGCCCCAGCCCTCGGTGTTGTCGAGTGAGGTAGCATCGAGGAGGTCTTCAGCACCGACCTCTACGCCGGCATCAGCATCGTTGTCAAAATATCCGTCGTTGCCGCCCTGACCTTGCAGGTTGTCAAACGACTCGTGGAAGAGTACTGTTGTGGGCTCAGCCACTGCAATAGCGCTGATAGCGCTAACTGCCAAAAGTGTAGTAAAGATACGTTTCATAATCAATCTTTATATTTTTGAGTTGTTAAAATGTTGGTATTTACCATTTTATTTCGGCGCTCGTAGCGGATTCATTGTTAGTGGCGCCGGGGGTGAGAGCCATCATATACCATGCGCCGGTGCCGTCGGGCTTGCGGCCGTATGATTCTTTTGAGGCTTCGCCGTTATACACGGGGTCTGTCTCGTCCCACACATTGCCCTTAGCCTGGCTGGGGTTGATAAACACATCTACAGATGAGCCGGCGGCATCAAAGAGCTCAAATTTGAGCGACTTCTTGGCAGAGAGGCCGGCGATGAAGCCGCCGCTATAGTCGGTGGCATCGGAGTTGAGTGTCAGATAGCTGTGAGCGGCAATAGTGGTGCCCTGCGGGGCCACATATACTGTCTCGTCGCCGTTTTTGACAATAGCCATGCCGGTGATGTCGTATGCGGCATCGGAGGTGTTGTACAGCTCGATGTATTTTTGCGGTTTGTTGCCGTTGAGCTCATTGAAGCGTATGGGGTTTGAGTTGTCATCGGCAGGCTGGTCATCGCCGCCGGGCGTGGGCTCGGGCGTAGGCCCTACGATAGGCACATCCCAGTTGGGCTCATCGTCGGTTTTGCAGGCAGTGGTGCCGGCAATCATTGCAGTGGCGAGCATAGCCACTATGATATATCGTGAAGTTTTCATAACTAATGTCTTTATGGAGTATTTCTATGCGAGTGTTAATCAGAATGATACTGCGGCACGCATCTGGAAGATGCCAAAGTCGATGCCATCGGGGCGAGTGTCCTTGAGGCTGCGGCCGTTGCAAGTAATTTGGCCCTTGGAGTCGGCATACTTATCGTTGTTGACATAGGTGTAGCTCAGACCCACGGCCACATTTGAGATGGGATACCAGTTGAGCGAGCCCGACCATGCTATTGACTTACCGCCGGTGATATAGGCGCGGCTGTCGTGCCAGTCGTTCATGTTGATGTTGCTCACACGCGCTGCCACCTCAAGGTTGCCACCGCGGCGGTTAATCTTCATAGGGCCGAACTCGGCGTCCTCAGGCGAATACTGGCGGCTTGAGCCGAGTATCATATAAGAGGCCTGGGCATACCAGCCGTTGAAGGTAGCATTTTTCAAATCTATGCGTTGTAGGTTTTCATATCCGTGGCGCGCGATAGTGTTGAATACATACTCGCCGTAGGCCAGGAATTTGTCGTATCTGAAGCCCAGCTCCCAGCCAAGGATGGTGTAGTTGTCCACGTTCTCTACCTCGGCCTGCACAAAGCGGCGATGGTCCACACGGCTCTCGGGCAGTGTGCGGAAGAGCACCGTATGGTCAGTGGCGCCATCGCCGGCCGGGCGGCGATAGTTGGCATACCCGCCGATATGCACCGTCATGTCGGATGTGTTGATGGGGCTGAACGCCACGCGGCCTGCCACAGCCCAGCCGTCGCCACCGCGGTTGCGCTCTTTCTGCAGGATATCCACGCTGCGGCCAAAGACGCCTGCCGAAGCCCACCAGCCGCGCCCCCAGCCGGTGCCGGCGAGGCCCAGACAACGCCCGTCGGCAAAGGCCTCTACGGGCATTGGGCGCTCGGCCATAGTGAGATATTTTGAGCTGGTGAGGCGCTCCATGCTCATCGGCACCTTAAAGTTGCCGAGCTTGGCGCTCCAGTGGTCGTTGAACTTATATCCTAAGAACATATCTTTGAGCTCCACCTCATTGAAGGCGAAATCCACATCAAACTCTGCAAACCAGTTGTAAAGCTCGGCCTTGATACCGAAGCGCGCACGGCGCACTATCACACCATTGCTGAAGCGGAAGTGTGTGTCATCATTTTCAAGGTCCTTATTGGCTTTGGAGGTGAGACCGTCAACGCTCTCTGAGGGCGAATACACCGCTGCCTCGAGGTTGACTCTGTTGTCGAGCCATAAGTGAAACTTGCCATTGTCTGAGCGAAAATGTACCTTGCCATTTTGGAAATACACGCGCGCCGGCGTCTTGCCATCGGCCACGCTATCGGGCTGTTGCTGCTGAGCATTTGCGCTCAAAGCCATCATTGCAAGCAGTCCTAAAACAGTGATCTTTCGTGTCATAAAAAAGTGATATGATTTTTTACACTGCGAAGGTACTGCTAAAATAATACAAAAATGTTGCGAAATTTTTAACTTAATATTTCGCAACTTCGCCCACGGCTCAAGGGCATATTTATACACACAAAAAGAGGGTGCGCCTGCCCCGATGTCCGGGAGGCGCACCCTCTGTGCTATTTATTGCGCTATGCGCTATTATCCGATAAAGAAGGCTGCAAATGAGCTCTCGCTGCTCATCACCAGCAAGCCGCTATATACACAGCTGGCGATGCCCAGCAGCACTATGCCGCCGACGGTAATCCACAGGCCCAGGCGCTCGGCGCACGATGAGCGGAAGTGAGCCACCGGGCACTCGTCTTCGCTGATAAACATAGCCTTCACCACCAGCAGATAGTAGTAGAGCGAGATGATAGTGTTAATCAACGCTATCAGCACCAGTACATACAGCGCCGGCGAGGCCACTCCATTGAGCGTCCCCGTGAAGATGAAGAATTTCGAGAAGAAGCCGGCAAACGGCGGGATACCTGCCAGCGAGAACATGGCGAGCATCATAGCAAACGACAAGCGCGGATTGGTCTTGTAAAGCCCGCGATAGTCGTCCATGCTCACGCGCCCGGTAGCATTCTCGATAGCGCCGATGACGCCGAAGGCTGCCAGGTTGGAGAAGATATAGACCAGGATGTAATACACCATGGCGGCGATACCCATCGTGTTGAAAGCTATCACGCCGAGCATAATATAGCCGGCCTGAGAGATTGACGAGAACGCCAGGAAGCGCTTCATATTGCGCTGACGTATGGCGAAGAGGTTACCGATGGTGATAGTGAGGATGATGATAGCGTAGAGCATCCACTCCCACACCTGCGAGTAGAGCGAGCCGAAGACCTGCGCCATAATCGTCAGGAAGGCAAAGGCGGCTGCACCCTTGGATATGACTGACAGATATGCGGTGACTGAGGTCGGGGCGCCCTGATATACATCGGCGGTCCACAAGTGGAAGGGCACCAGCGACAGCTTGAAGCCCATACCGGCTATCACAAAGGCCAAAGCCACGATGAGCATTAAGCTCGTCTGGCCGCTAATGCTCAGATAGATGTCGTCAAAGTAGAGCGAGCCGGTGAGGCCATAGACAAACGACAGGCCCATCATAAACACTGCCGAAGAGAACACGGCGGTGAGCATATATTTAACGGCTGCCTCATGGCTCTCGTAGCGGTTTTTGTCAAATGCCACCATAGCGGCCAGTGGCAGAGAAGCACACTCCAGACCGATGACAAAGAGCAAGAAGTGGCGAGCCGATATCATCAGATACATACCGAAGAGTGTCACCAGCAGCAGCTCGTAGAACTCGCCGCGGCGCATTATCATCAATTCGCCGTTGGCCCATTTGATTGACTGTATCAGCACTATCACCACGCCCACATTCAGAGCATTCTTGATGGCACCGATGATAGGCGAGGTCTCATACATGCCCGCAAAGGCTGAGGCATCGCCGCCCACACCCAAGCAGCACGAGCAGAAGCCTGCCGCCGTGAGCCCGAGCATCAGCACGCTCGCCAGCACCGGCAGCCCACCCTGCGTCTTGCGGGGCATGAACGTATCGTAGAGGAACACCAGGATGAAGACAATCAGCAGCCCGATTTCCTGCTTCATTA
>JAEDNZ010000145.1 GCA_016302215.1 Muribaculaceae bacterium | reverse complement strand
GCAATGTCAGAAGGTGATGTGAAGGGCTACTCGGACACCGCTGCGGTCTATCTCGTAAGGCACATCGCGATAGCTCAGGCGCCACACATAATCTATGCGCAGACAGCTGAAGATATTGTCAAGCCCGACAGATGCCTCCATGTAAGGGCCGTGGTCCATGCGCCGCGCCTCCACATCGGTGGGGAAGCGATACAGATAGCTCGTGTTAGCAGGGTCGCACCGCTGATTGAGGCCGCCGTAGATGCCACGGAATGACACCACCTCGCGCAGCCGCAGCCGTTTGACGTAGGGCACCATATTGAACAGCGCGCCATTGAGCCAATATGTGATGTCGATAGAGCCGTAGCTGCTGTTGACAAATTCCATGGGGTTCATCAGCGCAAAGCTTTGCGGCTGTATGGTGTACGACAGGTTGGCGTTAGGTATAAGCAGGTTGATGTAAGGCACGCGGCTCCAGATATGTCCGGCGCCGACATAGGCATCGATGAAGCCGAATGCTGACAGCCAGAAGCGTTTCTGCACGTGGAGCTCGGTCTTGTTGATGCAGAAGGTGTTGCCCAGCCACCCCTGCGGCGCTATGGTGTGTGTGAGAGTGAATACCGGCGCGTCGAGTGTTATCGGGTAGCGATGCGTCTTGCCTTGGTAGAATTTCTCGCCGGGAGCATAGCGCAGCGTGAGCTTGAGCGAGGTCTCGTCATAGTGGTCGTATGGGCGGCCGTTGCCATCGACGAATGGCAGCCACACGGTGGCATACTGGCGCTCGTGGGCGAGCTCGGCCATGACGCTGAAGTTATTGCGCAGCTCCAGCGTGTAGAGCAGCGAGGTGTAGCGACGATAGGTCATGCGGTTGTCCTTCATACGTTTGAGCGACAGAAACACATTGTCAGCATTAGTGAACAGGTAGTGCTGGCCTATCATATCGGTGTCATAGAGGTGTGTCAGGCGCAGCGAGTGCACAGGGAACTCACGCGAGTGATACTCCTTATCGTGGAATGAGTATTCGAGCTCGCCGCTATACTTGAGCTTGCGGTCGCCCACACCATAAGCCACATATCCGCGGCCGAAGAGGCGGCGGCAAAGGTTGGCGGTGGTCATGCCACCCACGCGGAAGCGCCACCCCTCCACACCGTTGTGGCTCACCAAGGTGTTCACCGGGCCAAGGTCAAACTTGCTGACCTTAGCGGTAGGGACATATCCGGTGACCAACACCTTCAGGGCTTTCTCGCCCCAGTAGAATAGCGGTATGCGCCGCAGCTTCTGCATCAGCGTCCCTACGTTGGCTTCGCTCTGTTGTAGCGCGCGCTGCCGCGCCTGCTGCCAAAACACGCTGTCGCGCTCCTGCGACTGCGGCTCGCGCAGCTCGGTGCCGAGGGCGCTGAAGACGGCGGTGTCAGCCGGCGCCTCAAAGCTGTGGTTGCAATAGAGGGTGTTGCGCCGGGCGTATAGTCCTTGCGTGCCGGGCAGCACGTGCATTTCCATGGTCATATCATCAGAGGTCTTGAGGCGGCTGCCATCGGCGGCGCGAGCGTAGGTCTGCGACAAGTACAGCTCATCAATGAAATTGAGGTTGATGTCCTTTGACACGCGCATCTCCACGCGCTTGATAAACATGGTGGTATCGTTCTGCGGCACATACACATGCCCTATAAAGCCAAACGAGGCTTTGTTGTGAGGGTAAAACGACAGCACTATACATCGCTCGCCATCGACCTCCACCGTATCGGTGAGATAAAACTTGTAGAAATCCGGCGCTATGGCCGACAGGGGGCTTACAAACCTGTTTTGCAAGATGTTGATGTCGCTTTGATATAAATCCACTTCGCGCATCACGTCGCGATAGAATGTCTGCATGCTCTGGCGGTCGGCAATCTCATCGATGCCCTCGCTGCGTTCTCCGTCGATCACTTCCTTTGTGGATCGGGGCCGGCGGCGGTTGTACATGCGCGAAGCCTTCTCCTTGATGGCTACGTTGAGTATCGGTTTGCCCGACACCTCCGAGGTGTCAATATGCTGCTCGGGCGAGGGTACCTTTTTGAGCAGCCCCTTATCAGCCTTCTCTATCGAGTAGTCATTGAGAGCCAGAGTAATGCACTCATATTTGTCATAGCTGTAATAGTCGTGGCGCTCTATGGGGTCAGTAAGAGCGGCGCGTTGCTTGATGCGTTGCACAAAATCCACAGCCGGATTGTTGCGTTTGCTGTATTTTTTGCGGTGCACCACCACCTCCTTGAGCTCGGTAGCAGACGGTTTGAGATACACCACATACATATTGATGCTATTGCGCTTGATGGGCACAGTGAGCTTTTGATAGCCCACATTAGCCACTGTCAGGGCCTCCGTGCCCAAAGGCACTGCTATCTCAAAGATGCCACGCTCGTCAGCCACCACGCCTCGCGAGGCACCCTGCGCCATGACCGAGGCGTAAGGCAGCGGGTCGTTAGTGATAGAGTCGCGCACGATGCCGCGCACAAACCAGCTGCCGCCGGCCGTAGCCGCTGTCGCCGCCATGATGCCCGCGATGACGAGCACCACGCTCACCGCTATCCTTTTGAGTCGCTTTATCATCTTATGTAGTATTGCGCCGACAAAGTTACGCAAAATAATCTTGCAAAAGATAGTGATAATGCCTACTTTTGCAGTCAAAACAGCCTATATGAAAGAAATTGAGCGTAAATACTTAGTCAGAGATATGTCATTTCGCGAAATGGCTACTGAGCGTCGCCACATAGAGCAAGGTTATCTGTCGCGCAAGCCCGAGGCCACCGTGCGGGTGCGCATCGCCGATGACAAGGCCTACATCACCGTGAAAGGCCGCAACGAGGGCGCCGTGCGCGATGAGTGGGAGTATCAGATCCCCGTGGACGATGCACGCCTGATGCTGGAGCGCTGCAGCGAGGGCGCCGCCATAGCCAAGACACGCTATGTGGTGCCATACGCCGGCTTCACCTGGGAGGTCGATGTCTTTGAGGGAGCGTTGCAAGGTCTCATCGTGGCAGAGATAGAGCTGCCTGATGCTGATGCAGTTTTTGCCACTCCGCCCTTTGTAGGGGATGAGGTGACGGGCGACCCGCGCTACTTCAACTCTAACCTCACCACATTCTCCACATGCTGAGTGTGGGGAAACATATCCACCGGCTGCACCGCCGTGACGGCATATTTGGCATCTAAAAGCGCCAGGTCGCGCGCCTGAGTGGCGGGGTTGCAGCTGACATACACTATGCGAGCCGGCTCGGCACGCAGTATCACTTCTACCACATCGCCGTGCATGCCGGCGCGCGGCGGATCTACTATCATCACGTCGGGGCGGCCGTGCTCGGCAATGAAGTCATCGGTGAGCACATCTTTCATATCGCCGGCATAAAACAAGGTGTTGTCGATGCCGTTGACCTCGGAGTTGATTTTGGCATCGGCAATAGCCTCCGGCACATACTCTATGCCTATCACCCGGCGGGCGCTGCGGCTCACGAAGTTGGCAATGGTGCCGGTGCCGGTGTATAGGTCATACACCAGCTCGTTGCCATTGAGGCCTGCAAAAGAGCGCGCCACCTTGTATAGCTCATAGGCCTGGCGTGAGTTGGTCTGATAAAACGATTTCGGCCCCACCCTGAAGCGCAAGCCCTCCATCTCCTCCTCGATATACTCTCGGCCGGAGTGCAGCTTTATGTCCAGGTCGCCGATGGTGTCATTGACCTTGAGGTTGACGACATACAGCAGCGAAGTGATTTGCGGGAAGGAGGCGCGGAGCGCGTCGAGCAGCGCCTCTATTGCAGCGGCATCGTCGGCGCCAAACATCATCACCACCATCACCTCGCCTGTCGATGCAATCCTCACCATCATATTGCGCAGCAGACCCTGCTGAGCCCGCAAGTCATAAAACGAGAGTCCATGCTCACGCCCATAATCCTTGACAAAGCGGCGCAAGCGGTTCGACAAGTCATCTTGGAGGTGACACTGCTCAATGTCGAGCACCTTGTCAAAAGCGCCGGGGATGTGAAAACCGGCGCCATCGCGGTCGTCAAAGCTCTCGCCGGAGGCGAGCTGCTCGTCGGTGAGCCACTTGCGATTAGAGAAAGTATATTCCATCTTATTGCGATATTCCCATATCTCGTTTGAGCCGAGGATAGGGCTTATCGGCGGCAACGGCACCTTAGCGATGCGAGTCAGAGCATCAACTACCTGGCGTTGTTTGCACTCCAGCTGATAATTGTAGGGCAGATGCTGCCATCGGCAGCCGCCACAGATGCCGAAATGGCGGCACCGTGGGTCTATTCTCACCTCGCCGGGGGTTATGAGGCGCGTGATGCGACCTTCGGCATAGCTCTTGCGCTTTTTGACGATGCGCACATCTACGATATCGCCCGGAGCGCCGTATGGCACAAAGACCACAAAACCGCCGCCGTCGCCATCGAGACGCGCCACGGCATTGCCCTCTGATGCTACATCGCTTATCGTTATGCCCTCAAGGGTGGGCAATGGTTTTCGTTTTCTTGACATCGATATTTTGTCGTTT
>JAEDNZ010000144.1 GCA_016302215.1 Muribaculaceae bacterium | reverse complement strand
GGCGCGTAATTTGTCAAGAGAGGCTTTGATATCCATTAGAGTCAGAGAGTCTTAACGATTTCAAGCATTTGCCGGCATAAAAATCTGAGCTGCTCGTCAGATATGACGTATGGCGGCATGATATATACATTGCGGCCGAAGGGTCGTATCCACACCCCGCGGCGCACACATTCTCGCTGGAATGTCCCTACATCAACCGGCCGGCGTGTCTCAATGACGCCAATAGAGCCTATAGAGCGCACATCGGCCACTTGCGCGAGCTGTTGTGCCGGCGCGAGCTCTTCGGCGATGATGCCGTGAAGGTGGTCAATGCGTGATTGCATATCTTGCTCGGCGAGTATCTTGAATGATTCGAGGGCGATAGCGCAAGCCAGCGGATTGGCCATAAACGTGGGTCCGTGCATCAGCACGCCGGCCTCGCCACGCGAGATAGCGTCAGCCACCTCGCGGGAGGTCATCACGGCGCTCATAGTGAGGTATCCGCCGGTGAGGCCTTTGCCGATACACATGATGTCGGGCACCACGCCGCTATGCTCCAAGGCGAAGAAGCGCCCGGTGCGCCAAAAGCCGGTGGCTATCTCATCAAAGATTAGCAGCACACCGTATTCGTCGCATAGGTGACGTGCGCGGCGCAGATATTCGGGGTGATAAAACCACATGCCACCGGCGCCTTGCACCACCGGCTCCAATATCAGGGCAGCGATCTCCTCAGAGTGAGCCTCGAGGACTTCGCGCAGAGGCTCGATGTCATCGTCATGCCATTCGCCGTCAAACCGTGATTTGGGCGAAGGCACAAAGAAACGTATCGGCAACGCCGAGCCAAAAGCGCCATGCATGCCCGTGACCGGGTCGCAGACGCTCATCGCATTCCAAGTGTCGCCGTGGTATCCGCGGCGTATAGTCACGAAATTGGTCTTCTTGTGGTCGCCTGACACCGAGATAGCATATTGCACGGCCATCTTCATCGCCACCTCCACGGCTACAGAGCCGGAGTCGGCATAAAAAATATTGTGCATCCGGCGCGGCGCCACTGACAGCAATGCCTTGCCAAGCTCTATTGCCGGCTCATGAGTAAATCCGCCAAACATCACATGGCTCATTTTTGATATTTGCGCGCACGCGGCGGCATTGAGGCGCGGATTATTGTAGCCATGAATGACACACCACCATGACGACATGCCATCAATGAGCGTGGTGCCGTCGCTGAGGGTGATAGTAGCGCCATCGGCGTGATCCACCTTATATGTGGGCAATGGATCTATAGTAGAGGTGTATGGGTGCCATAGATGTTCGCGATCCCATGAGTCAAACACTGTCATTTCAGAATCAGTATAAATCATAGTGCAAAGGTACAACAAATCTGCGATATTTTGCTTACCTTTGCAATAGATATAATTGACCAAGACACCATCAATGCTACAACAAATAGTCCTACAACTATTGCCGGAAGACGCATACGAGCCTATGCGGCTGCAAGTTAAGGTATCAGAGGCTCTGGATATCGATGTCAACCGCATACGTAAAATGCAGATACGCAAACGCTCTATCGATGCACGCCATCGTAGGGTTATGGTTAATCTCACCATAGATGTGCATATTGATGATGTCGATGATGCGGCTACAATATCCACGCCGGTGCATTACGGCGATGTGAGCGGCAGCCCTCAGGTGGTAATCGTAGGCGCGGGTCCGGGCGGGCTCTTTGCAGCCTTGCGCCTGATAGAGCTTGGGGGGCGTCCGGTGGTATTGGAGCGCGGCAAGGACGTGGATAGCCGTCTGCGCGACCTCGCCATTCTCAATCGCGAAGGGCGAGTGGACCCCAATTCCAACTATTGCTTTGGCGAAGGTGGTGCCGGAGCCTACTCCGATGGCAAGCTATACACTCGCTCCAAAAAGCGAGGCTCGGTGGAGAAGATACTGAATGTGTTTCATCAGCATGGCGCCCCGGAGGATATACTCATTGATGCGCACCCTCATATCGGCACTGACCGCCTGCCCTCGGTGATAAAAGCAATGCGTCAGACTATCATTGCCGGTGGCGGCGAGGTACATTTTAGCACACGAGTCACCGAGCTTATTTATGATGCGGCCACGGGCGTTGTCAGCGGCGTGCGCACCGATGCCGGCGGGGAGTATCAAGGCCCGGTAATCCTTGCCACCGGACATTCGGCACGCGATGTCTATGAGATGCTGTCGTCAGCCGGCATAGCCCTTGAGCCTAAAGGCATAGCCGTGGGCGTGAGACTGGAGCATCCACAAGCGCTGATAGATAAGATACAGTATCACTCGCCGGCCGGCCGAGGCCGCTATCTGCCGCCGGCCGAGTATTCGATGCTCACGCGCGTAGGTGGCCGAGCTGTATATTCGTTTTGCATGTGTCCGGGCGGCTTTGTCATTCCGGCAGCGAGCGCTCCCGGCCAGCTTGTGGTCAATGGTATGTCACCATCAAATCGCGGCACCAAATGGGCCAATTCCGGCATGGTAGTAGAGATATTGCCTGAAGATGTCAATGACGACGCCGAGCCGCGAGAGCTGAAGATGATGCGCTATCAGCAGAGCATAGAGCATAGCTTTTTTGCAGCGACGGGCGGCACTCAGCAGGCGCCGGCGCAGCGTATGCTTGACTTTGTCAAGGGCAAGGCGTCAGCCACTCTGCCCCGCACGTCGTATGCCCCCGGCCTCATCGCAGCGCGTCTTGACACCTTGCTGCCTGAGGGTGTGGCTCATAGGTTGCAGCAAGGCTTTGCCGTGTTTGGCCGACAGGCTCGCGGTTTCTTGACTAACGATGCCGTGCTTATCGGTGATGAGACGCGCACGTCATCGCCGGTGCGCATACCGCGCGACAGCGTCACGCTAAGCCACGTCGCCGTGCAAGGATTGTATCCCTGCGGCGAGGGTGCCGGCTATGCCGGGGGCATAGTATCGGCAGCCATCGATGGCGAGCGCTGCGCAGAGGCCGTGGCTCGATACCTCGGCATCACGGGTGAGGAGACTGTATGAATGGCTGAGAGCATAGCCTGATTAGCATCTAATTTATGCGAGATGGCTGATATATCGCAAAAAATGTATAAATTTGCAAACTCAATAACGAAAAATATAACTAAATAACAACTTTATCACAATGACAAAAGAGATTAAGGTATTGCTCAACGACAAAGCGTGGGCGCGCTGGACGGCACTGGTGCTGGTGGCGCTGATGATGTTCTTCGCCTATATGTTTGTCGATGTAATGTCGCCGCTGAAGACGTTGATTGAAGAGAAATTGCAATGGGATAGCAGCACATTTGGCACCTATGCAGCATCAGAGTATTTCTTGAACGTGTTTGTAGCGTTCTTGATATTTGCAGGCATCATCCTCGACAAGATGGGCATCCGCTTCACAGGCGTGCTCTCAGCCTCGCTGATGGTGATAGGTGCCGGTATCAAGCTCATCGGCATCACGGAGTGGTTTCAAGGCACAGGGCTGTGCCACTGGCTCGACAGCTGGTGGGTAGCGCTGCCCGCAAGCGCCAAGATGGCCTCATTGGGCTTTATGATTTTTGGCTGCGGCTGTGAGATGGCCGGCACCACGGTGTCAAAGGCCATAGCAAAATGGTTTGAAGGCAAGGAAATGGCCTTGGCGATGGGCCTGGAGATGGCCATCGCTCGCCTGGGCGTATTTGCCGTGATGTGGATAGCACCGATGATATCGAAGCATTTCGACACCTCGCTGGTGGCTCCGGTGGCCTTCTGCTCCCTGCTCTTGCTCGTAGGCCTTATTACCTACACCGTCTTCACCTTTATGGATCGCAAGCTTGATGCGCAGCGCGGCATTGACGGCGCCTCGCAGTCCTCGTCAGAAGACGAATTTCACATCTCAGACCTTGGCAAGATATTCAGCAGCCGTATGTTCTGGATTGTGGCTATGCTGTGTGTGCTGTATTACTCAGCTATCTTCCCCTTCCAGCGCTATGCGCCCAACTTCCTGGAGACCACGCTCAATATTGATGCCGAGTCGGCAGCGCAGCTGTTCAGCTGCTTCCCCATCTTGGCCATGGTGCTCACGCCGTTCCTTGGCGCCTTCCTTGACTATGTAGGCAAGGGCGCCACGATGCTTATGATAGGCGCGCTCATCATGATAGGCTGCCACCTGAGCTTTGCCTTTGTGCTGCCGTTGTTCCCCTACAAATGGCTTGCCGTGACCTTGGTAGCCACATTGGGCGTGTCGTTCTCTCTCGTTCCCGCAGCCTTGTGGCCCTCAGTGCCCAAGATTATTGAGAATAAGATATTGGGTTCGGCATACTGCGTGATATTCTGGATACAAAACATAGGCCTATGCCTTGTGCCGCTGCTCATTGGCGTAGTGCTTGATGCCACCGGCGGCTATCGCGTGCCTATGATTATCTTCTCATCATTTGGCGTCTTGGCATTCTTCTTCACATTCTTGCTTAAGATAGAGGATCGTCGCAAGAATTACAAGCTCGAAGAGCCTAACGTGAAGAAATAAACGTGTAGAGCACACTGCACTAATCAT
>JAEDNZ010000143.1 GCA_016302215.1 Muribaculaceae bacterium | reverse complement strand
GTGGCTCCGAAGCCGTATTCGCGGAATGAGGCGTCTTGCACATCGTGGCCTTTGTAACGGTTGTTGAGCTCTTTGGTGATAGCTTGGCGTAGCACGCCCTCGCCCTTGCCGTGGATAAATATTATCTTGCGGCCATAGTGGCGCAGGTTTTGGTCCATCACCTCTCTGAACTTGTCAATCTGGCAGTTGAGCATATCGGCGTTGGAGAGGCCGGCAGTGTTGTCGAGGAGCTCATGGATGTGCAGGTCAATGACCAGCGGCTCATCAGAGGCGTCGGCGTGGGGCGCGTGGTGCTGACGTCGGCGCGGCGCGTCAGCGCGTTTGGGTTCGGCAGTGGCGGCGGCGGTGACTAAGCGCTGCGGGTCGTAGGCGGGGCGCGCGGCTACGTCGTGGCGCGTGATGTCGAGCGTTATCACGGGCGTATCAAAGTACTCGCTTTTTGCAAAGCAGTGTAGCTTGGCAAATTTGGTGGCGTCAAAATTGAGCTCCACCGATGCCGGCGCTTTGAGCGCAAAGGGCTTGGTGGGCTTGCAGGCTATGTATTGCAGCGCAAAGCGGTCAATGTGAGGGAGGTCTTCACGCGAGAGCTCAAAGAGAAATTCTTGCATATTAGGCTCAATGACGCCGGCATAGCGTGGTGTCCAGAGGCGGTCATCGCGCTCGCGCGTGGCCACCATGATGCTGAGCTGATAGTTGGAGTCGTTGACGATGAAGGCATCAAAGGTGGTGTCGGAGAGGCGTCGCAGGTCAGACGGCTCAAAAGCCACCACTATGTTGAGCGTGTCGCCGTCAGGGGTCTCGATGGGCGCCATGTCGGCTGCAAGGGGTGCGGTCTGAGATGGCGTGGGTGCCGCCACCGGGGGCGGGGTCGGCATCTGTTTGGCTGTCGGAGCCTCGCGGCGCGACGGCGTGGCGGGCGAGGCCACTACTACACACTCGCGCAGCATCACCGGTGTCTCAAAGCCATCGCTGTCAGCGACATAAGCAATGCCGTCGGCAATGCGGGTCACTTGCCCGCCGCCGACGGCGTTGAGAAAGCGCACGGTGTCACCTACTTTTGCACTCATTATATCAGTGTGTTATGAATTATATCAAATAATTACGAGAGGCAAAAGCGGCGCTAATCAGTTGAGAGCAAAGGCGCTCTTGGTGGCTACCTGCTGGTATGCGTAGAGACCTGCTTCGGAGAGCTCGAAGGTAGATGTGGAGCCATCGGGCATAGGCAGGGCTATGTGAGTGTCATCGACAAAGGTGAAGAGGCTGTGAGTGTTGCCGTAGATGTCAGTTACAGACCACTCTTGATTGTCGGCGTTGAAGTCGAGACGCACCACGCTGCCATCGTTTTCTGACTTGATGTTGTAGCCCTTGCCATCACACTCCACCAGGTATCGGCCGTCTTTGCCGTCGATGACCTTGGTGCCTTTGGCCACGGGGTTGTTGCCGCTCCAGAATTCGATGCTGTTGAGCACGAGGAGGTCGGCGAGACCCGATACTTCATACACGGGGAGTATCCAAAAAGCGAAGAATACCAGCTCATTGACAAACTTGCTGCCTACGTGGCGGTTCCACGACAGGAGCTTGTTGGTGAGTGTGAAGCTGCCGATGCATGATGATAGCATCATAGAGCCGGCGAGGGTGCAGATGACTGCCACGGTGAGAAATGACTTTTTCATGATGTGTGTTTATGATGTTGAGTGAATGATTACTATGATGAATAATAGAGATTATGGGGTGATGTGTTAGTATTCAAATGTGCCTTTGTCGCTGATGATGGTGAGGCGATTGGTCGGAGCCTCGGCTACGCGGCCTATTACCTTGGCCTCGATGCCAAACTGCTCGGCGGTGGCAATGACCTCATCGGCGTGCTCGGGAGAGAGGTAGAATTCGAGGCGATGGCCCATATTGAAGACCTTGTACATCTCTTGCCAGTCGGTGCCTGACTCTCGCTGAATGAGGGCGAAGAGCGGCGGCACATCAAACATATTGTCCTTGATAACGTGCTTGTTGTGGACAAAGTTCATGATTTTGGTCTGTGCGCCTCCCGAGCAGTGTATCATGCCGTGGACGTGGCGGCGCATCTTGTCGAGGATGGCCTTGACGACGGGGGCATAGGTGCGTGTAGGCGAGAGCACGAGCTTGCCGGCATCAAGCGGCGCGCCTTCTACGGCGTCGGTGAGGTGGCACGAGCCGGAATACACCAGGTCAGCGGGAATGGCGCTGTCGTATGTCTCGGGGTATTTCTCGGCGAGATATTTGCCGAAGACATCGTGTCGCGCTGAGGTGAGGCCGTTGCTGCCCATGCCGCCGTTGTATTGGTCTTCGTAAGCTGCTTGGCCGTAGGAGGCGAGGCCCACGATGACGTCGCCGGCAGCGATGTTGGCGTTGTCTATGACGTCTGCGCGGCGCATACGGCAGGTGACGGTGCTATCTACGATGATAGTGCGCACGAGGTCGCCCACGTCGGCTGTCTCGCCGCCGGTCGAGTAGGCCGTGATGCCGTGGCTGCGCAGGTCGGCCAGGAGCTCCTCGGTGCCGTTGATGATGGCGGATATCACCTCGCCGGGCACCAGGTTTTTGTTGCGCCCTATGGTCGAGGAGACAAGGATATTATCGGTGGCGCCGACACACAGCAAGTCGTCGATATTCATGATGAGCGCGTCTTGCGCAATGCCTTTCCATACACTCAGGTCGCCGGTCTCGCGCCAGTAGGCATAAGCGAGTGACGATTTGGTGCCGGCGCCGTCGGCGTGCATGATATTGCAGTATTCGGGGTCGCCGCCCATGATGTCGGGTATAATCTTGCAGAAGGCTCCGGGATATAGCCCTTTGTCAACGTTTTTAATAGCCGAGTGGACATCTTCTTTGGAGGCGGAAACGCCGCGCAGATTGTAACGCTTGTCTGACATACTATGATATATAATGTGTAGTTATTGATGGTGATATTTTCATTTTAGGTCTTGTATCTTGCGAGGGTCGCCTACGAGATACACTATGTCGCCGGGGGCAAAGCGCAGCTCGGGGCCGGAGTCGATAAACACGCCTCCGCGGTCAATGGCCACCACGAGGGTCTCGTAATTGTGGCGCAGCGACGACGAGATGGGGGTGTGGCCTATCAGCGGCGAGTGCTCGCTGAGGATTATGCTGGTGAGCTTGACATCGTCAGGCGAGGCTGCCGGCGCTACATCGTCATCAGGCACCTCCACGGCCGGCAGCAATCGCTGCAGCTGCTCATCGGTGCCGATAACGCCGATGACATCGCCGGGGAAGATGCGTGTGTTGCCGCCGGGGATAGGAATGTGCTTGGCGCCGCGTATGATGGTGACTACGTTGACGCCGTAGTTGCGCCGCAGGTCGCTGTTGGCCAAGCGCTCGCCCACAAACTCGCAGGCGGTGCTCACCGTCATATAAGCTAAGTGGAGGTCGCTGACCACGCTATTGTTGCGGCCGTTGCGGCGCAGCTCGCGCTCGTTGAGGTTGTCGAGAAATTTGGTCTCTACGGCATTCATGCGCCTGCGTATCCGCCGCGAGAATGCCAGCAGCAATAGTATTGCCACGACCACGGCAACCCACAGGGTGACCCTCGCCGGGTAGCGCTGCCACACCACATACACTATGAATGCCAGCGCTATGACCGAGCGGAATATCTGCACCACCAGGCGCGGGATATTGTGTGTCACCTCTACATCGGCTATCTCCTCGGCGGTGGCGGTGGCTGACACGGGCATAATAAGCGCCAACAAGAAGGGCGACATGGTCGAGAGCGTGATGCTGACACACAGCAGGTTGCACCACCGCGGCGACAGTGTCATCAGCCAGGGCTGCAGGTAGCTCGCGCTGACGATAATCATACCTATAAGCACTATGGAGTAGAGTATTGTGCGCCAGATGTAACGCTTGAGGATGATGGTCCATGAGCGCCCGTCGGCTTGCTCTTTGTCAGCTTCGGCGCTGTAACGCGTGATGAGCGACAGTAGCCGCCTGGGCAAGTGGCGCTCCAGCGCGTCGGCGGCAGGCTGCGACAGCTTGATGAAGTATGGTGTGGCAAAGGTGGTGAGCACCGATACGGCCACCACGATGGGATATAGCGAGGCGTCCAGGACGCCGAGGCTCATGCCGAGCGTGGCGATGATGAAGGCAAACTCTCCGATTTGTGTCAGCGAGAAGCCCGAGCGCACGGCCACTTTGAGCGTCTGTCCGGTGACGAGCATGCCGAATGTGCCGAATAGTATCATGCCCACAATCACCACTGCCGACAAGATGAGGATGGGCAGCCAATAGTCGGCAATGACCGCCGGCTGCACCATCATGCCCACGGAGATGAAGAATACGGCTCCGAAGAGGTCTTTGACAGGGCTGACCACATGCTCAATGCGCTCGGCATAGCTTGTGCCGGCGAGGATTGACCCCATGACGAAGGCGCCCAGCGCCAGCGAGAAGCCGCAGAGCACCGAGAACACCGCCATGCCCAGACACAAGCCCATCGACACCACCAGCAGCGTCTCGGCATTGAGGTGTCGGCGTATGCGATTGAGGCCCGAGGGTATGACGT
>JAEDNZ010000142.1 GCA_016302215.1 Muribaculaceae bacterium | reverse complement strand
TTATCAATAACCTATCCTCACCAATATGAAACTCTCCATTTTCAGCGCCGCGGCCTTGATGGCTCTCTCAGCCTCCGCAGCCCCGGCAGCTCAACCTCAAAAATTTAACTACGTGGTAGATAACTTTGCCGATATCGAAGTGCTGCGTTACAAGGTGCCGGGCTTCGAAGACCTCTCTCTCAATCAAAAATGCCTCATCTACTATCTCACCGAGGCTGCCCTCTATGGCCGCGACATCTTATGGGACCAAAACTACAAGTACAATCTGGTCATTCGCCAGATGCTCGAGGCCGTCTATACCACCGCCTACGACCATTCCTCGGCTGACTGGAAGGCCTTCGAGAAATACTTCAAGCAGGTGGAGTTTGCCAACGGCATTCACCATCACTACTCCACTGACAAGTTTGTGCCGGAATTCTCCGAGGCGTGGCTCGACAAGCACATCGCTCGCATTCCCGATGGCCCCTGGACTGACTACAGCGCCGAAATCTTCGATGCCATCTTCAACCCCGACGTCGATGCCAAGCGCGTAAACCAAGCCGAAGGGCAAGACCTCATCGTCACCTCGGCCAACAACCTCTACGAGGGCGTCACTCAAGCCGAAGTGGAGCAATACTACAACGCTCTCAAAGACCCCAACGACCACACTCCCGTCTCCTACGGCCTCAACACCCGCGTCACCAAGGTTGACGGCAAGGTGGTGGAGCAGACCTACAAAGTAGGCGGCCTTTACTCCAACGCCATTACCAAAATCGTGGAGAACCTCGAGAAAGCCTCGCAATATGCCGAAAACGACGCCCAACGCGCCATCATAGCATCGCTCATCGAATACTACCGCAGCGGCGACCTCAAGAAATTTGACGAATACTCTATCCTCTGGGCCGAAGACACTGACTCGCAGGTGGATTTCATCAACGGCTTCATCGAGAGCTACGGCGACCCGCTAGGCATGACCGGCGCCTGGGAGTCTATCGTCAACTTCAAAAACGTGGAGGCAAGCCACCGCACTGAGGTGCTCAGTGAGAATGCTCAGTGGTTTGAAGACAACTCACCCGTTGACGCCCAATTCAAGAAGCCGCAGGTCAAAGGCGTGTCAGCTAAAGTTATCACCGCCGCCGTCCTTGCCGGCGACGCTTATCCCGCCACACCTATCGGCATCAACCTCCCCAACGCCAACTGGATACGCGCCGCCCACGGCTCCAAGTCAGTGACTATCGAAAACATCACCCAAGCCTACGACGAGGCTGCCAAGGGCAACGGCTTCAACGACGAGTTTGTCATCGACGACGCCACACGCAAGCTCCTCGAGGACTACCTCTTCATCACCGACAACCTCCACACTGACCTCCACGAATGTCTCGGCCATGGCTCCGGACGCCTGCTGCCCGGTGTGGACCCCGATGCCCTCAAAGCTCACGGCTCCACCATCGAGGAGACCCGCGCTGACCTCTTCGCCCTCTACTATCTCGCTGACCCCAAGCTCATAGAGATAGGCCTCCTCGACAACCCCGATGCATACAAAGCCGAATACTACAAATACATACTCAACGGCCTGATGACGCAGCTCATGCGCATCGAACCGGGTAAAGACGTGGAGGAAGCCCATATGCGCAACCGCAAGCTCATCGCCGAATGGGCCTACGAGCACGGCCGCGACGCCAACGTCATAGAATATGTCAAAGTCAATGGCAAGACATTCATACGCATCAACGACTACGAGGCGCTGCGCGGCCTGTTCGGTCAGCTCCTCGCCGAGATACAGCGCATACGCAGCACCGGCGACTACGAGGCCGCACGCAACCTCGTGGAGACCTACGCCGTGAAGGTGGACCCCGAGCTCCATCGCGAGGTGCTCGACCGCTATGCCACTCTCCACATCGCCCCATACAAAGGCTTTGTCAACCCCGTGTATAAGCTCGTCAAGAGCAACGGCAAAATCGTTGACGTAACGGTATCTTACGACGAAGGCTACACCCAGCAGATGCTACGCTACGGCCGAGACTATTCGCCCCTCACAAGCAAGTAACCTCTGCCGGGCTGTTTTTCAGCCTGACGCATATTACCTAACGCCCCCGCTGCCTCGCTCCGGGGGCGTTGATAATTAGTAGATAAGTTTGACATCTTTTTTAATGTGTGGCATAAATAATTTTATTACCTTTGCAACAATATGTTAAGCGATGTCATCAAACTGTTGCCCGACTCCGTGGCCAACCAGATTGCTGCCGGCGAGGTGATACAGCGCCCCGCCTCGGTCATTAAAGAGCTGGTAGAAAACGCCATAGATGCCGGAGCTGACAACATACAGATTATCCTCAAGGACGCCGGCCGCACTCTCATTCAGGTCATCGACAATGGCTGCGGCATGTCGCCCACCGATGCCCGTATGGCCTTTGAGCGCCACGCCACGAGCAAGATAGCGCGCGCCGATGACCTCTACGCCCTCCACACCATGGGCTTCCGCGGCGAAGCTCTGGCCTCGATAGCCGCTGTGGCGCAAATCGATATGCGCACGATGCGGCGCGACGACGCCATAGGCACACGGCTGCTTATCTCGGAGTCGCACTTCGAGAGCCAAGATGCTTGTGTATGCCTCCCCGGCACCAACCTCATGGTCAAGAACCTTTTCTTCCACATGCCCGCGCGCCGCAAGTTCTTAAAAAAGGACTCCGTGGAGCTGACGCATATCATGCACGAGTTTGAACGCCTCGTCCTCGTTAACCCCAACGTGGATTTCACCATCTCGCACAACGATGTGGTGATGCATCAGCTGCACCACGGCTCGCTCAGACAGCGCATCAAAGACCTCTTCGGCAAGACGCTCGACAGCCAGCTGCTGCATGTATCCACCGAGACCACCGTGGTGAAAATTGATGGCTTCATCAGCGTGCCTCAGGCCGCACGCAAACGCGGCTTCCAACAATTTTTCTTTGTCAACGGCCGCAATATGCGCCACCCATACTTCCACAAAGCGCTGCTACGCTGCTACGCTGACCTGATAGCCTCAGATGTGCAGCCCAGCTACTTTGTCAACTTTGAAGTGGAGCCTGACACTATCGATGTAAACATTCACCCGCAAAAGCACGAGATAAAATTCGAAAACGAGCAGACTATCTGGCAAATCCTCGTCGCCGCCATACGTGAGACGCTTGGCAAGGCCAACGTGGCCGGGGCTATAGACTTCGACACTGACAACGCCCCCGAAATCCCCGTCTTTGACCACAACACCCACACGGTCTCTACGCCCACCATCGAGGTTGACCCGGACTATAACCCCTTCAAGCTCGAAAGCCCTCGCCCGGCGTCCACGCTGCCCTTCGGCAACCACGACATGCGCGCATACGTGCCTCGCGATTGGCAGCGCCTATACGACGACTTCGCCACGCGCCGCGAGGCGCCCTCGCAAGGCTCTGCAGCTCCCGGCGCTGACGACATCGACGCCATCCTATCGGCTCACGCCGCCAAAGCTGAGGGCACTTCTGTCAGCACCTTGGGCCTCGACAGCGAGAGCACGGCCGAGACCGAAGCGCCGGTGTGTATGCAGCTCGCCGGCCGATACATCGTGGCCACCTCTCAATCAGGCCTCATGCTCATAGACCAGCACCGCGCCCACACTCGCGTGCTCTACGACAAATACCTGGCGGCCATCACCGCCGCCCCCGCCTCGGCTCAGCACCTGCTCTTCCCTGAGGCCATCACCCTCTCGCCGGCGCAGAGCACAGCCCTATCATCTATCACCGATGTCATTGCCAACATAGGCTTTGATATCTCGTATATCGGCGACAACGCGTGGGCCATCAACGGCGCCCCGGCGCTACTCACGGCCGCCAATCCCGCCGACACTCTCATGCAAATCATCGACGATGTGGCGCAATGCGGCATTGAGCCTTCTGACAAAGCCATCTTGCAGCCCATCGCCCTCTCTATGGCCAATGCCGCCGCAATCCCTTATGGCAGAAGCCTCTCCGCCCAAGAGATGGACGCCCTGATAGCCGACCTCTTCAGATGCCACGAGCCGGCTCTGACGCCTGACGGCCACACCATCATGTCAATCATCAGCGATGCCGACATCCAAAAGCTCTTTGCCTGACCTTCCTTCCGCCCCACTTATGCCTCTCAATCCACTCCATATCCTCTAATAACCTGACTATCGATGCTACGCCGACCGCTCTCCTGCTCACTGTTATGCGCCATAGCCCTCTCAGCTAACGCCTTGATTTATAAGACCGAAAAAGATGTCAACGAGGCGCTGCACGAGCTCGATGACGTCATCGCCAACCGCTCTGTGTATATCGCCGAGCGCCAAAAACGCATTGACGCCCTCACTGACAGCATCGCCAAGCAAAATAATACCAATATCAAGCTAATCTGGGACATTACTGAGCAATATCGCGGCTTTGAAAACGACTCCGCCATCTGCTATCTCGACCGAGGCATCGCCCTCGCTACCACGCGCGGCGAGGCTATCCCATTTATGCTGCAACGCGTCACGCTGCTACCATTGGTGGGCTTCTTTGAGACCGCTATCAACGCCTACGACTCTATCGACCCCAACGAAGTGTCTAACGCCACGCT
>JAEDNZ010000141.1 GCA_016302215.1 Muribaculaceae bacterium | reverse complement strand
GTGGCGGCGGCGGCAAAGCGCTCGGGGTCATCGGTGGTGAGGTATCGGCACTGTGGCTCGCGCGACAGCGTAGTCTCCATCTCCGGGTGTCGGCGCAGGTAGTCGGCGAGGCTCTCGGCCACGATAGGCCCTTGACACACGATGTCAATGTGCCGGGGCACGGCGGCGCGTATCTTGGGGTATATCAGCGGGTAATGGGTGCACGCAAGGATGATGGTGTCTATGTCAGGACACGTGGCCAGCAGGGCCTCCACGTCCTGGCGCACGAAGTAGTCCGTGCCGGGCTTATCGGCCTCGCCATTCTCTATCAGTGGCACCCACATAGGGCAGGCGTGGCCGTAGGTGTGAAAGCCGGGGTTGAGCTTGGTTATCTCTATGTCGTATGACTGCGAGGCTATGGTGCCCGGCGTGGCAAAGATGCCTATGTTGCCGCCGCGCGAGGTGCTGCCTATGGCCTCGGCGGTAGGGCGTATCACGCCGAGCACGCGCCGCTGTGGGTCTATGCCCGGCAGGTCGCGCTGCTGTATGGTGCGCAAGGCTTTGGCCGACGCCGTGTTGCAGGCCAAGATTACAAGTCGGCAGCCAAGCCCGAAGAGGTATCGCACCGCGTCGAGCGTGAATTGATACACTAAGTCATACGAGCGTGTGCCGTAGGGCGCGCGAGCGTTATCGCCAAGATAGATATACTCATACTGTGGCAGGCGGCGCCGCAGCTCCTTGAGCACGGTGAGGCCGCCGTAGCCGCTGTCAAAGACTCCTATCGGCGATGGGGGTGTTGTGCGTGTGTCCATTGTCGGATATTAAAGAGCGGGCATACATTGTGGCTCGGCTCTGCTGCCGTTGCTGCCCCGGTGTGTATGCCCGCTCTAATAGGGTGATGGTGGGTTGATGCTATCGTCTGATTAGAGACGTGCCTTGATGGCCTCGGTCTCTTTTTCATATCCGGGCTTGGCCAGCAGGGCAAACATATTGCGCTTGTAGGCCTCAACACCGGGCTGGTTGAACGGGTTTACATCAAGGATATAACCGCTGATGCCGCAAGCCACCTCAAAGAAGTAGATAAGCTGACCCAGATAGTCTTCGCGCAGCGCGGGCAGCGTGATGTGGATATTGGGCACTCCGCCATCTACGTGAGCTATTACAGTGCCAAGCTCAGCCATCTTGTTGACTTCATCTACGCGCTTGCCGGCGATGTAGTTGAGGCCGTCGAGGTTGTCTGTGTCTGAGGGGATAATCACCTCGTGAGCCTGGTTAGCCACAGATATTACCGTCTCAAAGATGGTGCGCTCGCCGTCTTGTATCCACTGGCCCATAGAGTGGAGGTCAGTAGAGTTATCCACGGCGGCGGGGAAGATGCCCTTGTGGTCCTTGCCTTCGCTCTCGCCGTAGAGCTGTTTCCACCATTCGCCGAAGTAGTGGAGCTTGGGGTTGTAGTTGACGAGTATCTCTATCTTCTTGCCGGCCTGATAGAGGGCGTTGCGTGTCTGGGCATAGAGCGCGGCGGCGTTGTCGCTGCCGTTGAGCGTGGCCTCCTCCATTGAGGCGGCGCCGGCCACGAGAGCCTTGATGTCAAAGCCGGCCACGGCGATGGGCAGCAAGCCCACGGGGCTGAGCACGGAGAAGCGGCCGCCCACATTGTCGTCGATGACGTAGGTCTTATAGCCCTCGGTGGTGGCGAGGCTGCGCAGGGCGCCGCGGTGAGCATCGGTGATGGCCACGATGCGCGCCGAGGCCTCTTCGCGGCCTAACTGCTCTTCGAGTTGAGCCTTGAGCAGGCGGAAGGCGATAGCAGGCTCTGTGGTGGTGCCTGACTTGGAGATGACGATGATGCCGAAGCGCTTGTCGCGTAGATACTCCTGAAGCTCATACAGATAGTCCTCGCCGATGTTTTGTCCGGCAAAGAGTATCTGCGGCCCCTCAGTCTTCTTATACGCGGCAAACGAGTCGCTCAGTGCCTCTATCACGGCTTTGGCGCCCAGATAGCTGCCGCCGATGCCGATGGCGATTACCACATCGCAGGTCTCGCGCATGCGGCGAGCCGTGGCGTTGATGTCATCGATGAGTGTCGAGGTAGTGCGAGTAGGCAGGTTCACCCACCCGAGGAAGTCATTGCCCGCGCCGGTGCCTTTGACCAGTTTCTCTATCGATGCTGCCGCAGCCGGAGCCAGGGCTTCAACGGCGGCCTCTGACACGGTGGCGGTGACGTTGTTGATTTTTACCTGAAGTTTTTCCATTTTTATATATTGTAGCTATTGAATATTATTGATGAATATAATATTGCTGATTTTTCAATGTGTAGGTGGGGCTGTCAGCCATCGGTGCCGCGCCGTCAGCCCCTTGTGGCCTTATCTGAGCGCTATCACTTCGATTTCCACCAATACGCCCTTGGGCAGGTCGCGCACGGCCACTGCCGAGCGAGCGGGGTAGGGCGCGCTGAAGGCCTGTGCATACACCTCATTCATGGCCGCAAAGTCAGCCATGTCGGCGAGAAACACCGTGGTCTTGACCACATTGTCCATCGTCAAGCCCGCTTCGGTGAGTATTGCCTTGACGTTTGAGAGCGACTGCGCCGTCTGAGCGGTGATGCCGGCAGGAATAGTGCCGTCGGCGGGGTTGATGGGTATCTGGCCGGAGGCATATACAAATGTGCCGGTGTCTATAGCTTGGCTGTAAGGGCCTATGGCGCCGGGTGCGTTGGTTGTAGCGATGACTTTTTTCATGATAGTGTATTTTTAGTTGTGTTTTTAGTAGATGATGTTATGCTGTGGTCGCCGTCATTAATCTGAAGCGCCGCTAAGGGCGTGTCGTCTGACAGGGGGATGCTCAGCTGCCCCCGCAGTTGCTCCACCCCGGGAAACCGCTCGCCAAACGAGGTTATAAAGCCGTCATGCCCGTCATTGTCAAGCATGGAGCATACCTTGCCCACGGTGAGTGTAGCCGGATCAATAGCCGGGGCGTAGCCATACACGTCATGCTTCTCGTCGATGATAGTGGTGGCGATGACGCCGGCGTGATGCAGACGCGCTATGATGCTGTCGGCAAGCTGGGGCGGTATGTCATAGCGCTCTATCAGCAGACGGCGCTCTGTTGAGCCCTTGCCTGACACGAAACGCCGGGTGATGACGGCTGCCGCTGCTATCGTGGCCAGCCGGTCGTAGGCCGGCGAGATATTCGCCACTTCCTCATCGTGTGAGAAATGCAAGAAGTTTTGCGACGAGTAGCATATCACAGCCCCCGCAAGCGTTATCATCCATGTCAGTTGCAGCCACAGCAACAGCAGCGGCAAAAACGAGAAGCTGCCATAGATGGCATTGTAGCGCGCTACATACATCTGCCCGCTGACAAACAGCCACTGCACCACCAAAAAGCCCGTGCCCGCAAACACGCCCGCTATCACGGCATTGCGAAAACGCACCTTGGTGTTGGGCACCAGCATATACGCCGCCGTGAAAAACAGCCAGGTGAACACCACCGATGCCCCTTTGAGCGACAAGCTCACCAGGGGGGTCAGCACCGTTGCGTCAAAGAGCGCTCGCAGAGTCGATGACACCATCAGCGAGATGCCCGCCGAGCATATCATCAGCACCGGCAAGATGAGCATCATAGCCGTGTAGTCTGATATCTGACGCCACAGCGACCGCCCGCTGCTCAGACCCCAAATGCGATTAAACGCCCGCTCGATATTGCTCACCAGAGATATCAGAGTCCACAGCAGAAACGCCAGCCCGATGCCCACAAACAGCCCGCCCGACGAGTTGCTCAGGTACGCATCGACAAAGTCTAATGCATAGTTGATTGCAGTATGCTGCGACGGAAAGATGCTAAACAGCTCATTGCGCAACATCTGCTGCAAGCCAAAGCCGCGCCCTATCGCTATCAGCAACGCAAGCGCCGGCACTATCGCCAGCAGCGTCCGGTAGGTCAACGCGCATGCCTGGCTCTGTATGTCGCGCCGCATAAACGATTTGGCCGACAAATTGAGCGTCTTGACCAACGCTACCCACCATTTGTCGCGCATATCTGACCATACGCCCGATGAGCAATATGTCCATAAGGCGATGGCGCGCTCGCGCAGATACGCTGTCCGTGATTGTCGCATCATACCGCAAAGTTACAAAAAAAATCCGCGCCGCAAAAGCCTATTGCCTTCCCTTTATCGCTTTATCCCGTTTTTACCCATTATTTAATCTTCTTTTAATCAAAATGAAAAGCTATGCTTGCACGTTTGGATTTTTTTTACTACCTTTGTCGTCGATTTCGTAACCGCTGGCAGGACGGTGTGCAGCCTGCGTATGTTGCGACTAATGTTAACATTAAAATCATTTAGAACAATGGATTTAATCAAAGTTGCCGAAGAGGCTTTTGCTACCGGCAAGCAACATCCCGAATTTAACCCCGGCGACACTATCACCGTGGCTTACCGCATCAAAGAAGGTAACAAGGAGCGTATCCAGATGTACCGCGGCGTCGTCATTCGCATTTCGGGCGAGGGTGCAAAGAAACGTTTCACCGTGCGCAAGATGTCTGACAACATCGGCGTTGAGCGTATCTTCCCCATCGAGTCACCCTTCATTGACTCTATCACCGTCAACAAGTACGGTAAAGTGCGTCGCGCTAAACTCTACTATCTGCGCAAACTCACCGGCAAGAAAGCTCGCATCAAAGAGCGCCGCGTCGTTGCAAAGAACGCATAAGCGACACATTTCTCACCTCAGACACAAAAAATCGCTCCCGAGCCCGGCTCCGGAGCGATTTTTGTGTTCGCCCATCTC